>JAUIJB010000098.1 GCA_030430455.1 Verrucomicrobiia bacterium
GCTGCCCACGGACCCTGCGCCAGCCCATTAAAGACTGGCCAAAGACCAAGAAGCCGAGCTCGAAGCCCCTGCTAAAGCACATCGAAATCACCAATCCTTAAAGGCATTGGACTGAAGTCGGCGGTCCGATCCCGAGCCCCTTGCTACTGGCTACTGGCTACTTGCTCCCAGCTCCTTCTCCCCGCTTGCCTGACAACGACGGAGGCTCCATAGCTCCATCGTGTCCTCGCTCATCCGCCGCACGGGCCCCTTCGCCGGGCGCAACCCGCGGCTCTACGTCCTCTTCACGACGCTCTACAACGCGAGGGCCTACTACCCGGTCCTGGCGATCTTCTTCACCGACCTCGGCCTGACCCTCGAGCAGTTTGTCCTGCTCAACCTCGTCTGGGCGGCGTCGATCTTCCTCCTCGAGGTTCCCTCAGGCGCGCTGGCGGACACCCTCGGCCGCAAGCGCCTGCTGGTCTTCGCCGCCGGGGCGATGGTCGTCGAGATGGGCCTGCTGCTCTTCGCACCCAAGGGCGGCGGCGCCCTGCTCCTGACCCTCTGCATCCTCAACCGGCTGCTCTCGGGCGCCTCGGAGGCCGCCGCCAGCGGGGCGGACGAGGCGATCGCCTACGACGCCCTGCCCGAGGGCGACCGCGAGGCCGCGTGGGACGAGGTCCTCGGCACGGCGATGCGCTGGCGCGCCGGTGGCTTCCTGGTCGCGATGTCCATCGGCGGCCTGCTCTACGACCCGAGCTGGTGGAACCGGCTGGTCCCGGACGGCCTCCAGCTGTCCGAGTCGCTGGCGCACCGCCTGCCGGTGGCGCTGGTCTTCCTGCAGGGCCTGGCCTGCCTGGTGATCACCCTGCGGCTCGAGGAGGCGCGCCCCGCGGAGCCCGAGGGCGACAGCGCCGCCCGCTGTCGCCGGGCCTTCCACCTGACCCTGCAGACCGCCCGCAAGGCCTTCACCACCCCGGTGATCGCCCTGGCCATCAGCGGCGGCCTGCTGATCGACTCGGTGGTCCGGAACTTCGCCACCATCAACAGCGAGTACTACCGCCTGATCGGGATTCCCGACTGGGCCTTCGGCTTCATCGGCTCGCTGATCGCGGTGGGCGGCTGGTTCGTTCCCGCCATCGCCGCACGGATCAACCGGCGCTTCTCGACCCTCGGCGCGCTCGCCCTCTCGGCAGCCTGCCTGGTCGCCCTGGCACCGGCGTGGCAATGGTACGGCCTGATCCCGGCGATCGTGTCGATGAACGTCATGGGCCTGGTCGGCTACACCCTCGGACGCTTCCTTCACTCGCAGGCGCAAGCCTCCGAGCGCGCCACGCTGCTGAGCGTCAAGGGGCTCGCCTTCAACCTCGGCTACGGCCTCTACTCGCTGTTCTTCTCCCTCCTGCTGGCCGGGCTGAAGCGCGGCGACGCAGCCGACTCCGCCCTGGTCGGGGCGCTGTGGTGGCAGAGCGGGCTCTTCGCCCTCGTCGCCCTCGCCTTCTTCGCTTGGACGATGGGAAAGGCGGGAAGCGAAGAGCGCAGAGCTTAGAGCCCAGAGCTTGGAGCAGAGAGCCTGGAGCTCGAGGCTACTCGAAGAAGGTGTCCTCGTGGCGGTAGGGAGGGGCGCAGCAGCACAGGAAGCGCAGGGCCTCGCGGGCGCGGATCTGGTGCCAGGCACCGGCCGGGATCAGGACCGCGTCGCCGGGCCCTACCTCGCGCTCGTCGCCGTCGAGCTCCATCGTCCCGCGGCCCTCGAGGATGAAGTAGAACTCCTCGCTGTCGCGGTGCCAGTGGCGCTCGGTCGCACCACCGGCCGGCACCGTGGCCTCGGCCAGGCTCTGCTTCTCCACCGGCGCGTTCGCCAGGTCGAGGATGCTGCGGATCGCCGAGCCGTCCTTCGTCGTGAACGGCTCCTGCTCCTCCAGTCGTCGTACTTCCATGTGAAAACCCTCCAATCTTCGATCGGCAATCGGCAATCGGCAATCCGATCAGTCGCCGAACAGGTCGCCGAGCCCGCCGAGCACCGAGCCCTCGCCCTTGCCGCTGGCATACATGCCGGTGATGCGCTGGGCGAGGCGCGCGAAGGGCATGCTCTGCAGCCAGACCGGACCGGTGCCCTGCAGGGTGGCGAGGAACAGGCCCTCGCCGCCGAAGACCATCGACTTGAGGTTGCCGGCGCGCTGGATGTCGTAGTGGATGCCCTTGCCGAAGGCGACCAGGCAGCCGGTGTCGACGAGGAGCTTCTCGCCCTTGAGGTCCTTGCGCACCACCGTGCCACCGGCGTGGACGAAGGCCATGCCGTCGCCGGTCAGGCGCTGGAGGATGAAGCCCTCGCCGCCGAACAGGCCGGCGCCGAGCTTCTTGTTGAAGGCGAGCCCGACCTGGGTGCCCAGGGCGGCGCAGAGGAAGGCGTCCTTCTGGCACAGCAGCTCGCCACCGAACTCGGCGAGGTTCACCGGGACGACCGTGCCGGGATACGGCGCGGCGAAGGTCGCGCGCTTCTTGCCCGAGCCGCGGTTGGTGAAGTGGGTCATGAACAGCGACTCGCCGGTGATCGCCCGCTTGCCGACCGACATCAGCTTGCCCATGAAGCCGTCGCTGGGGTTCGAGCCGTCGCCCATCTTGGTCTCGAAGCCGATCCCGTCGTCCATGTAGTTCATCGCCCCGGCCTCGGCGATGACCGTCTCGCCGGGGTCCAGCTCGACCTCGACCATCTGGATCGACTCGCCGATGATCTCGTAGTCGATCTCGTGCGAGCGCCGGCCGCCCATCGGCGGCGGGCCGCCGGGCTCGAGCGGCGGCGGCGTGCCCGGCCCGCGGAACAACTCGGGGAGCACTTCGGTGGCGGGCTTCCAGCCGTCCATTCCCTGCGACCACATCATCGTGCCGGGCTTGATCGCGCCCGACTCCACCAGCTCCTGCAGGTTCTCCTCGTCCGCCTGCGCCTGTCCGCCACCTCCGGTTCCGTAATGCCATGTCTTCATACCGCGGCGACCCTAACCGACGCCCCGCCGGGCGAAAGGTGCAAAAGCAGTGAAATTTTCGACCCAGCCCCGTGGCTGGAGCGTCCCGCTCCGGTCGCTTCCGCAAGGTGAAGGGCGCGCAGGCAGCTGGCCGGCGGGCATCATGGGACGATGGGTACCGCCGGTCCCGCAGGCCTCCAGCCTGCCCTCGTTCCTTCGACTCCGACTCCTGGGGTTTCACCCCAGGCTAAACTCCCCAAGGCCTCCGGCCTTGAAGAACCCGCAGGCTGGAGGCCTGCCGGACCGAATCCACCCAACGGGCCCGCACCTCGCCGGGCTTCGCATGGCCCACTCACCTGACCATGCCCCTACGCCAGCTGCGTCTCGGCGAGGAGCCGGTAGGTCCCGCGCTCCTCCATCAACTCCTCGTGGGTCCCGCTCTCGACCAGCTTGCCGTGGTTGAAGACGAGCAGGCGGTCGGCGTGGCGGACGGTCGACAGGCGGTGCGCGATGACCAGGCTGGTGCGCCCCTGCATCAGGCGCTCGAGCGCCTCGTTGACGAGGCGCTCGCTCTCGGTGTCGAGCGCGCTGGTCGCCTCGTCGAGCAGCAGGATGCGCGGGTCGGCGAGGATCGCGCGGGCGATGGCGATGCGCTGGCGCTGGCCGCCGGACAACTTCACCCCGCGCGGCCCGACCGTGGTGGCGTAACCCTCCGGCAGGGCCTCGATGAACTCGTGCGCGTTGGCCTGCCGGGCGGCCTCGCGGACCTCCTCGGTGCTCGCCCCGGGCCGGCCGTACTCGATGTTCTCGAGGATGCTGCCACCGAACAACATGACCTCCTGCGGCACCACGGCGATGCCCTTCCTCAACGAGCGCAGGTCCAGCGTGGCGGCATCGCGCCCATCGAAGCAGACCCGGCCCGACTCGGGCCGGTGGAAGCCCAGGATCAGCGAGAAAACCGTCGACTTGCCGGCCCCCGAGGGACCCACCAGGGCGACGCGACTGCCCGCCGCGATCGCGAAGTCCACCCCCTCGAGCACCCGCTGGTCCGGCCGCGACGGGTAGCGGAACCCGACCTGCTCGAAGGACAGCGCACCGGACAGGTCGCCGATGGCCTCGCCGCCCTCGTTCTCGGGCGTCTCGCCCATCACCTCGCGGAGGCGCTCGGTGGCCCCCGTCATCGCCTGGAACTGGGAGACCATTTCCGGCATCGACCCGAGCGAGGCGCCGACGAAGACGCTGAACAGGACGAAGCCGGTGAACTCGGTCTCGCTGAGGTTGCCGGCGACCATCATCCTCACGCCGAGCCAGGCGACCGCGCCGATGGTGCCGAACATCACGAAGATGACGAAGGCCAGGAAGCTGGCCCGCGCGAAGGCACCGCGCAGGGTCACCCGGAAGAAACTCTCCAGCGCGCCGTCGTAGCGTTGCGCCTCGAAGCCCTCGTTGGTGAAGGCCTTGACGTCGGCGATGCCCTGGACGCTCTCCTCGATCACCGTGCCCGACTCCGCCAGCGCGTCCTGCGCGGCCTTGGCGTGGCCGCGGACCTTGCGGCCGGCGATCGCCACCGCCAGCACCACCAGCGGCACGCTGCCGAGCATCGCCAGCGACAGCTTCCACGACATGATGAAGATGACCACCAGCGAACCGGCGAGGATGACGACCTGGCGCATCGCCTGGGGCAGGGTCGTGATCAGGGTCTCGCGCACGATGCCGAGGTCGGCGGCCACGCGGTTGCTCAGCGCGCCGGCGCGGTGTTCCTGGAAGAACGGCACCGGCAGCCGCAGGAGGTGGCCGAAGACATCGCGGCGCAGGTCGTTGAGCGCGGCCTCGCCCGAGCGGATGAAACCCTGGACGCGGAAGAAGCCGATCACCGCCTGCACCGCCAGCACCGCTAGCAGGAGGAGGATGGTGCGGTTGGCCCGGGCCAGCACCTCGGCGCCGTCGACCCCCTTGCGGAGGTCCTCGACGGAGCCGCCGAAGAGCTCCTTCATGAACCAGGGGAAGGCCAGCGAGAGCCCGGCGGTCAGCGTCAGGGCGACGATCGAGGGGATGAAAACCCCGCGGTGCGGCCGCAGGTAGGAGAGCACCCAGCGCAGCCCCTGCGTGGAGAAGCGCGCGCTTTTTTCCGGTCCCTCCGATCCCTTCGACATCCGGCCCGGATGGGACCCCATCGACCGCCGGGCGTCAACGCCGGCGACGGATCAATCCCAGGCAGCCCAGGGCGGCGAGCATCGCGGTGCCGACCTCGGGCACCCCGGTGATTGCCTCGATCTCGCCGTGGTAGCTGCTGATCCGCGTGGCGTAGAAGCCGCTCGGCACCGGCTCTCCCTCATCCTCGACCAGCGTCCAGCCGGAGCCGTCGCTGCCGACGTACATCCCGCGGGCGTCGAACAGGGCGGCGTCGAACTCGTTGGGGTCGACCACGTCGTTGAAGTCCCACTTGCCGTCGACCGCGTAGCCGATCCCGGCGAGGCGCCAGACGCCTTCGCGCTGGATGAAGACCGCGCCTCCCGAGTCGCCGGCCGAGAGGTGGGCCTCGTCGCCGCCGGCCGACGGGTCGAAGGTCGCGTAGAGATAGTTCGCCGGCGAGGTGACGGTCGCAGCCACCTGGTTGGTGCCCCAGCGGGCCGCCTGGTCGCCGGTCCCCCAGCGCCAGCCGATGTCGTCGCCGCCGAGCATCACGGTCGTCCCCCGCTGGGTGCCGCGCCCCATCACCACGAGGTCCCGGCCGACCTCGTCGCCGGTGGTGTAGAGCGGCGCGTAGTCGGGAAAGGTCTCGTTGACCCGGAAGATCCGCAGGTCGGTGCCGGCGATGTTCCAGAAGCCGGCCCCGCCGTTGGCCGTGATGTCGACCGTGTAGGTCACGTCGGAGCCGCCGTTGAAGTAGCCCTTGGAGACGAAGGTCGTCGGCCCGGCGCCGATGTGGGCCGCGGTGATGAAGTGGCTGGGAGAGATCGCCGTGCCGAGGAAGTTCCCGAAGAGCCCCTGGAACTGCCAGCCGGAATCCGCCAGCGCGCCGCCCGGCGCGACCTCGCGGTTGTGGGCGGGGTCATCGGTCGAGATGAACATCACCGCCGGGGCCTCGCTGGCCAGGAGGAGGAGAATCAGCAGGTTTTTCAAGACTCGCGAACGCTAGCCAACTGCCCGGCCCGGACAAGCCTTTAGCGCGGCCTCGCGCGCCGCGCGGTCGGCCGCGACGATCGCCGCGAGGTCCGGGTGGCGGACATTCGCGTGGCCATCCATCACCTCGCCGACCAGCTGCCAGATGCCGGGGAACGACAACCGGCCGCCGACGAAGGCGTCCACCGCGACCTCGTTGGCCGCATTGAACACCGCGGGCAGCGTGCCCCCCTCGCTGCCGGCCCGCCGCGCCAGGTCGAGCGCCGGGAAGTCATCGCGCCGCGGTGCCTCGAAGTCGAGGCAGGCCAGCTCGGCGAAGTCGAGCGGCTCGAGGCCGCCGGCGACCCGCTCCGGCCAGCACAGCGCGTACTGGATCGGGAAGCACATGTCGGTGCGGCTCAGCTGCGCCAGCACCGAGCCGTCGACGAACTCGACCATCGAGTGGACGATGCTCTGCGGGTGGACGATCACGTCGACCTTGTCCATCCCGACCCCGAACAACCAGCGTGCCTCGATCATCTCCAGGCCCTTGTTGAAGAGGGTCGCCGAGTCGATGGTGATCTTGCGGCCCATGTCCCAGGTCGGGTGCTTGAGGGCCTGCTCGACGGTCACCGCGCCAAGCTGGTCGGCGGGAAGCTTCCGGAAGGGTCCGCCCGAGGCCGTGAGGATCAGCCGTGAAACCTCGTCGGCGCCGCCGCGGTGGCCGTCGAGGCACTGGAAGATCGCGTTGTGCTCGCTGTCGACCGGGAGCAGGCGCACGCCGTGGCGCGCCACCGCCTCGGTGACCACCTCGCCGGCCATCACCAGGATCTCCTTGGAGGCCACCGCGAGGTCCTTGCCCGCCTCGATGGCGGCGAGCGCCGGGTGCAACCCGGCGGTGCCGACGATCGCCACCAGCACCATCTCGGCGCCGGCCAGCGTGGCGAGCTCGGCCAGGCCCTCCTCGCCGAGGTGGACCCGCACGCCGGGCGGCAGCAGCTTCCTCAGCTCGGCCTCCCTCGAGCGGTCGAACAGGGCGACGTCCCTCACGCCGGTTTCGCGGGCCTGCTCGGCGAGCTTGGCGACGCTGCCGTTGGCGGCCAGCCCGACCAGCTCGACCCGCTCCGGGATCCGCCGCGCCACCTCGAGGGTCGAGCACCCGATCGACCCGGTCGATCCCAGCAACACCACCTTCTTGCGTCGACTCATCTCCCCGTCTCCCACGTCAGCCACCGATCCACTTGATGTAAAAATACAGCACCGGCGCGGTGAAGCAGAGGCTGTCGATCAGGTCGAGCGCGCCGCCGATGCCGGGCAGGAACCCGCCGGAGTCCTTCGCCCGCAGGCTGCGCTTGACGACGCTCTCGGCAAGGTCGCCGATCACGGCGAGCAGGGCGAGCACCAGCGACAGCACGACCACGTGGCCCCAGCCGCCGAGCACGGCGAGCTGCTCCGGAAACAGGGCGAACAGGCCGCAGCCCGCGATCAGGGCGAAGGCGAGCGCCCCGCCGAAGCCCTGCCAGGTCTTCCCCGGGCTGATGTGGGGGATCATCTTGTGGCGGCCGATCGCCGAGCCGACAATGTAGGCGCCCATGTCGGTGAACTTGGTCACCGCGATCAGCCACAGCAGGGCGAGGGCACCGGGAACCTGTCCTTCGCCCTCGACGATGAACACGAGGCGCGCGGTAAAATTGAAGAACAGCGCCAGGTAGACGAAGCCAAGCAAAGTCACGCCGACCGCCTGCAGCGCCTCGAGGCCGCGGATCGGGTAGCGCAGCTGCAGCACGAAGGCCCCGGCCATCGCAACGAAGAGGAAGACCGCGTCGACGCCCTCGGGAAGCTCCACCCCACCGCCTTCGCGCGGCGTCCAGCCGCCGATCAGCAGGTAGTAGGCGACCAGCGAGTAGGCCACCACCAGCAGCAGGCCGAAGCGCGGGAAGCACTTGACCCCGCCGGCCCGCAGCATGCGGAAGTACTCGACCGTCGCGGCGACACCGAGCAGGCCGATCAGGGCGACGTAGGCCCAGGCCTGCTGGCTCAGGAAGCCCGCGGCCACCACGCCCCACAGGCCGAGGGTGCTGGCCGTGCGCCGCAGGAAAGTGCGGGTCTTCGAGGCTTCGGGTGGGCTGGCGGACATGCGGGCTGTGGCTGGCCGCCATCCAACCCGGCTGTGGCCGGACTGGCAAACCAATCTCATTTCCCCGCGCAACCTTTCCCACCGGAGCCGGTTTCCCCCACCGGAAAGCGGGAGGCGCCGCCGGCTTTTCCAACCATCGGCGGATCCATCCGGATCCACCCGACTCAAGACAACAATCCATCAATCAACCAATCAAGCAAACACCATGAAGACCACCACCCTCATCACCCTGGTCGCGCTGGCCGGTTCCGGCCTTGCCTTCGCCCAGGACGAACAGCCGGAGCGCCCCGAGCGCCCGAACCGCCCGAGCCCCGAGGAGCGTCGCGAGGCGATGCAGAAGCGCCGCGAGGCGATGCTCGAGCAGTTCGACAAGGACAAGGACGGCAAGCTCAGCGAGGAGGAACGCAACGCGGCCCGCGAGGCGGCCCAGAAGCGCCGCGCCGAGCTGCTCGAGAAATACGACGCCAACAAGAATGGCAGACTCGACCGCGAGGAAATGCAGACCGCCCGCCAAGCCGGCGAGGAGATGCCGATGATGGGTCGTGGCATGGGCCGTCGCGGCCCCGGCGACGCGAGGGGCGAGCGGGGAGCAAGGGGCGAGCGAGGCCCCCGCGGCCAGCGGCCCGAAGCCAAGCCGGAAGCCGAGGCGGAGTAAGCGCCCCGACATCACCCGACATCAACCAACGGCCCGGACATGGCTCCGGGCCGTTTCACGTACCCATGTCCTGCTCGATCATCTTCAACTCGAGGAACAGGGCGTCCCAGCGCTTGCTGCGCGGTTCGAGCGAGGCCTTGCGGTCGGCCAGCTGGCGGCGCACGCCGATCAGGCCGTTGCCGTACTCGCGGAACAGGAAGCGCACCGCCTCGGCGTGATCCGCCTCCAGCGCGGACTCGAAGGTGGTCTCGGAGTCGCCCAGCTCCTCGCGGAAGGCCACGGTGATCCGGCGCGCGGATATCCACGCATGCAGGCCGGCGACGACCGCCAGCACGGCCGCCACCGCCAGCAGGACCAGGCCGGTGCCGTCGCGCCCGCTCATCCCGCACACCCCGGCCGCCGTGAGGACCACCAGGGAGGCCGCCAGAAGGACTTTCAGCAGCAGGTTGCGGCGGCGCAGCATCGGGTCGAGCCGCGCCCGCACCCTCAGCGCCGTGGTCACCCCGGCCAGGCCGCGCTGCAGGCGGCGCGTGAAGCGGTCGATGAGCCCCGCCCTCGAGTCGTCCATCGGCGGCTGCTCGCCGGGATCCATGCCCATCCGATCAACCACCCGGGGCCGCACCTCGTCCCAGTGGCCGTGGCATTCCTCCATCAGCCGGTCCACCTCGATCCTGGCGAAGGCCTGCACCGCCTCCTGCAGGCGCGCACCGAACTCCGTCTCGATTTCCGAGGCCAGGGGATCGCCGAAGAAGACCCGCTTCAGGCTCGGTAGGAAGCGCAGTCGCGCCTCGAGCGCGCGGCACTGGTCGTCGACCTCGCCGCGGAAGAAGCGCCCGGCCGCCGCCCGCGCCTTCTCCGATTCCTCTAGTACCAAATCACGCAGCTTCTCGACCTCCCGCTCGAGGCCGCTGAGGAACCAGCCGTCGTCGTCCATGCTGCGGCGCTGGCGGTCGAGACCGTCCTCGACCTCGCGCAGGACGCGTCCCGCCTGGTGGGCGGCGCGCAGGATCAGGTGCTCGCGCTCCGGCGCTCGACAGACGCGATCGTTGAGGAAGTCCTCGAAGGCGGAGAACCCGCTCGCCGCCCAGCCCTCGCGCGAGGTCGCCGGCGCTCGCTTGGCCTCCAGCGCGAGCTTCGCCGCCACGCACAGGATCGGCAGCTCGCGGCCGACCTTCTTCAGGCACAGGTCGGTCATGTGGCCGCGGATCACGCGGAGGTCCTCGGCCTGCTTCTGGTCCGCCTGCTGCACCACCAGCGCGGTGCGCCCGAGGGCGTCGTCGCTGAGCGCGGAGACGATGTCCCAGGTCGCCGCGGTCCACGTGTTGGCGGCGGGAAACACGACCAGGATCAGGTCGGCCTGCTCGACCTCGGGAAGCCGCTCGCGGATCCTCGCCTCCGGCAGGTTGGTGCCGGGCGAGTCGATCAGCTCGATCGTCTCGAGCATCGGGTGCTGGCGCGGGCACTCGACCCAGTCGTCGCCGCGGCGGCGCTCGCCCGCCGCCGGGCCGAAGCCGTAGTGGCGGAACTCGCGGGTGGTCGGCAGCGGCCCGGCGGGGCACATCTCGGCTCCGACCAGCGCATTGAGCAGGGTCGACTTGCCGGCGTTGATCTCGCCGAGCGCGGCGACCCGGAAATTCCTCACCAGGCGCTCGCGCGGATCGTCCGGATCGTCCTTCAGGCTGACCCCGCTCTCGGCGGCGAGTTCCTCGATCCGGCCGAAGCAGTCCAGCAGGCGATCGCGCAGCTCGAAATAGCGCTCTCCCGCCATCGCCGGGTCACTCGCTCGCTCAAGGCTGCTCGTTCGAGGCCTGCGCCGGCGCCTCGTCCGGCTTCATCGCCAGCAGCTGCGACACGGTGACGAACTTGTAGCCCTTGCGCAGCAGGCCGTCGAGGGTCGACGGCATCGCGTCGACCGTCTGCGAGTGGAGGTCGTGGGCCAGCACGATCGCCCCGGGAGTGGTGTTGGACACGATCCGCGAGGTCACCACCGAGGGTCCCGGCTTCTGCCAGTCGCGCGGGTCGACCGCCCACAGGATCGTCGGGTAGCCCATCTCGCTGTGGATCCACGAGCGCTGGCGCTGCAGCAGCGCGCCGTAGGGCGGACGCATCGTGCGCGGCTGGACGCCGGTCGCGCTGGCGATCGACGACTTGCACTTCATCAGCTCGTTGCGCACCCTCTCGTCGCTCATCTTGGTGAGGTTGCCGTGGGTGTAGGTGTGGTTGCCGATCTCGTGGCCCTCGGCGACGATCCGCCGGGTCACGGCGGGGTAGAGGTCGACGCTGCGGCCGATGACGTAGAAGGTCGCCTTGATGTTGCGCTCGCGCAGCATGTCGAGCAGGCGCGGGGTGTTCTTCGGGTGCGGGCCGTCGTCGAAGGTCATCGCCACGTAGGGCTGCGAGACCGAGACCCGCGAGAAGGTCACGCCGGCGTCCGGCGAGAAGGTCGAGGACAGGCTCATGTCGGGGTTGCGCGGCGCGGGGCCCCGGGTGGTCGGCGTGCGGTAGGCCTTGTTCTCGGTCGACTTCAGCGCCCCGTTCGGCGGGCTGACGGCCTCCTCCGCCGTGGTCTTGTCCGAGCAGCTGCCCAGCGACGCGGCGAGCAGGCTGATGGCGAAAATCTGGGAGGCGAGCTTCATGATCCGTTCGATCGAGGGTGAACTCATGTTGTCGGGGGACTATGCCGCCGCCCGACGAAATGTCACGCCCGCATTTTTTGCTCCAAATCGCTCCTTTTCGGCGGATTTGCGGTCATTTTCCCGCTGCCGCGGTCGCCTACCCGCGCTCCCTCCGGCCGCGCAGCAGCGGCTCCAGCGCGCGCTCGGTGGCCGCGGGCCAGTGCTCCTCCGGGGTCATGATGGCGTGGTCGAGCGCACGATGCTCGGGCCAGCCGGCCTCCTCCGGCACCGCGGCGACCGCACGCGGGATGATCCGCTTGGCCAGTTCGACGTTGGCGTTCAGATGGGCCATCACCGAGCCGGCGCTGACCACCTCCTCCTCGACCTTCCAGCAGTCGTAGTCGGTCACCATCGCCAACGTGGCCAGGGCGATCTCCGCCTCGCGGGCGAGCTTGGCCTCGGCCAGGTTGGTCATGCCGATGACGTCGAAGCCGAGCTGCCGGTTCACCTCGCTCTCGGCGCGGGTCGAGAAGGCCGGGCCGTCCATGTTGACGTAGGTGCCGCCGTCGTGGACCACCGCGCCCTCGGCCGTGGCGGCCTCGCGCAGGATCGAGCGCATGCCCGCGCTGACCGGGTCGCCGAAGCTGACGTGGCCGACGATGCCCTTGCCGAAGAAGGTCTGCTCGCTGCGCCGGCTGGTGCGGTCGAAGAACTGGTCCGGCAGCACGACGTGGCGCGGCGCGTACTGCTCGCGCAGGCTGCCCACCGCCGTCACGCAGATCAGGAAGCGGACGTCGAGGCTGCGCAGCGCCCAGAGGTTGGCGCGGTGGTTGATCTCGGTCGGCAGCAGGCGGTGGCCGCGGGCATGGCGCGGCAGGAACCAGACCTGGCGCCCGGCGAGGGTCCCGCCGACGAGCCGGTCGGAGGGCTTGCCGTAGGGGGTGATCACGTCGCGTTCCTCCGCCTTGTCGAAGCCCTCGACCTCGTAGAGCCCGCTGCCGCCAATGATTCCGATCGCCGCTGCCATGCCAGCCCCTCGCATGACCCGGCCACCGGCAGCAACCGAAATCGCCCCGCGGCCGCCCCGCGCGGCCGGCGCCGCCGGTTTCACCGGCTTTTCACGACGGCTTCGCCGGGCTAGCTTCGAAGCCACTTCGTCTGGTTCCACTCGTCTGGTTCCACCGATGAAGATCCCTGCCCTGCCCGCCGCCATGACGCCTCTCGCCACCCTCGCCACCCTGGCCCTGTTGCTTTGCGCTTGCCGCGCCGAGGGCGGGCGGGACGATGGTGCGGTGTCCGAAAAGGAGGTTCCCGCCGGCCCGGAGCGCGCCGCCGCGGCGGCGGCGCGGGTGCTGCCCGCCCTGACCCGCGACCTGGCGGAGAAGGGCCTCGAGCCCGGCGACCCGGTCTTCTTCCGCGCCTTCAAGGAGGAGCGCGAGCTGGAGCTGTGGCTGCAGCCGGAACCCGGTGCCCGCTTTGTCCTGTTCCGGACTTATCGAATCGCCGCCGCCTCCGGCTCGCTCGGTCCCAAGCTGGCCGAGGGCGACCGCCAAGTGCCCGAGGGCTTCTACTTCGTCACCCCGGGAAGGATGAATCCCGCCAGCCGCTTCCACCTCGCCTTCAACATCGGCTACCCCAACGCCTACGACCGCCACCACGGTCGCGGCGGCAGCCTGATCATGGCCCACGGCGACCGGGTCTCGATCGGTTGCCTGGCGATGACCGACGCCGGGATCGAGGAAATCTACACCCTCGCCGACGCCGCGCTGGAGAGTGGCCAGCCCTTCTTCCGCATCCACCTTTTCCCCTTCCGCATGAGCGGGGAGCGCATGGAGCGGGCCCGTGACGAGCGCTGGTTCCCCTTCTGGCGCAACCTGCGCGAGGGCTACGACTTCTTCGAAACCCACCGCCAGCCGCCGAACGTGGAGCTCGAGGATGGCCGCTACATCTTCGAGCCCGCCGCCCCTTAGCCCACCTGCAGGCGGACAACTTTGGACTGCGGCGGCTCGACGCCGCTTTGCGTGACGTTCGGGAGCTTCACCCGTCGACCGGGAGCCGGGTGGCGGGGGCGACCCGCAGCCTCATGGGGTGGGCGCCTTCCCCAGGTCAGTCCCAAAGCGGCGTCGAGCCGCCGCAGTCCAAGGTCCCTTCGCTCCCTGCGGCATCCCCTACCCCTCTCTTGGCCTTGTTTGTTTACGCCATTCGCGTAGCCTCCGCGTCGCGAAAGCGCCCGTAGCTCAGTTGGATAGAGCACCCGCCTTCTAAGCGGATGGTCGCTGGTTCGAATCCAGCCGGGCGCGCCATTTCGCCAGAAATGGCGACGCCCTTCATCCGATCGCCCGGAGGGCGCACTCTGGGAAAGCCGATGGAGGCAATCCAGCCGGGCGTGCCATTGCGACAGAAATGGCAAAGCCCACAATCCGATCGCCCGGAGGGCGCACTTTAGGAAAGCCGTCGGAGGCAATCCAGCCGGGCGTGCCATTG
>JAUIJB010000099.1 GCA_030430455.1 Verrucomicrobiia bacterium
CAGCGCAAGCGACCTGCGGATCTCGCAGGTGGTCCGGCATCGGGTGCGCTACTTCACCGATGGGGCGGTGATCGGCGGGCGGGGCTTCGTCGAGGAGGTTTTCGAGAGGTGCCGGGAGTACTTCGGCCCGAAGCGGACGAGCGGAGCGCGCCGGCCAAGGGGAGCGTTGTCGGCACTAAAGGGCGAGTTGTGGAGCGCCCGCGACCTGAGGGTCGACGCCGGGTAGGCGGATCCGGGATCGGAGCCCGCCTGCCGGGTTTCAGGCCACCCGGAATTCGGCGGCATCCCGCTCGATGGGTGGCCCGGGAATGCCGGACGGGCGCCGTGACGACCCCTTCACCTCCCGGAGGATGCCCGATGTCCGAGCTCCGCCGCCAGGAAGGGCGCGGTGCGGGAGCGCTTGGACTTGGCGACCTTTTCGGGCGTTCCCTGGACGACGATCCGACCGCCCCGGTCACCAGCCTCGGGACCGAGGTCGAGGATCCAGTCGGCCTCGGCGGCGACGGCCATGTGGTGCTCGATGACCACCACCGTGTGGCCCTCGTCGACGAGTCGATGGAGCACATCGATGAGCCGCTTCACGTCCTCGAGGTGCAGGCCGACGGTGGGTTCCTCGATCAGGTAGAGGTTCGAGGTGGACCGGCCGGACAGCCGCGCCTTGCGGCCGCGCCCCTTGATCAGCTGGGAAACCAGCTTGATGCGCTGGGCCTCGCCACCGCTGAGGGTCGGCGAGGGCTGGCCGAGCTGGAGGTAGCCGAGACCGGTGTCGGCGAGCAGCTGGAGCGGCGCGGCGATGCGCGGCTGCGACTCGAAGAATCCGGCCGCCTGCTCGATGGTCATCCGCAGCACCTCGCCGATGCTCTTCTCGCGGAAGCGGACCTCGAGGGTGGCCGGGTTGTAGCGCAACTCGGCACAGGCTTCGCAGGGGACCCAGGTGGTCGGCAGGAAGTCCATCTCCAGCTTGACCCGGCCGTTGCCCTCGCAGACCGGGCAGCGACCGTCGCCGGTGTTGAAGGAAAAACGGGAAGCCTCGTAGCCGCGGATGCGGGCCTCCGGGAGCTGGGCAAACAGCTTGCGGATGTCGTCGAAGACCTTGACGTAGGTCGCCGGGCAGGAGCGCGAGGTCTTGCCGATCGGGGACTGGTCGACCTCGTAGCAGGACTTGATCGGCTTGTGGCCGGTGACCTTGCGGTAGGGCTTCGGAGACCTGGCCTGGCGCGCGAAGACCTCACCGACGCACTGGTGCATCAGGGTCGACTTGCCGGAGCCGGAAATGCCGGTGAGCACGGTCAGGCGACCGAGCGGGATGGCGGCGTCGACGTCCTTCAGGTTGTTCGCGCGGCAGCCGGCGAGCTTGAGGAAGGGATGCGACTTGCCGACCCGGCGGCGCTCACCGCGGGTCGGGTGGACCACCGGGTGAAGCAGCGCCTGGTAGGTGGGGGAGTTCGCCAGTTTCGCGTTCCTTGTCCCGCGGGACGCCTTGCCCGGGGCCCCGGAGTTCCGGGTGGAGGGTGGAGCGCCCTGGTAGACGACCTCGCCGCCGAGGCGGCCGGCGCCGGGGCCGAGGTCGATGAGGTGGCCGGCGCGGGCGATGGTGTCCTCGTCGTGCTCGACGACCACCAGCGAGTTGCCGCGGTCGCGCAGCGCGACGAGGGTATCGAGGAGGTGGGCGTTGTCGCGCGGGTGCAGGCCGATGGTCGGCTCGTCGAGGACGTAGAGCACGCCGCGGAGGTTGGAGCCGAGCTGGGCGGCGAGGCGGATGCGCTGGCTCTCGCCACCGGACAGGGTCTTGGCCGAGCGGTCGAGCTGGAGGTAGCCGAGGCCGACGTGCTGGAGGAAGGCGAGGCGCTGGGTGATCTCGGGGAGAATGTCGCGGGCGATGAGCTTCTGGCGCGCGTCGCTGTAGCTGGTCTTGCCGAAGCGGTCGGCGGCCTCGTCGACGCTCAGGCGCGACAGGTCGGCGACGGGGATCGAGCCGCCGCCGCCCGTGATGCGCACGGCGCCGGATTCCGGGTTGAGGCGGGTGCCCCCGCACTCGGGGCACTCGACGAGTTCGTCGGCATTCATGCGCGAAACCTGGCGGTCGCGGTCGAGCTCGGCCTCGAGCAGCGAGTTGAATCGCGACGGGTCGAAGCGGCGACGGCCAAGCGGGACGACGCCCTGGCCGCGGCACTCGGGACACCAGCCGTGCGGCGAGTTGAAGCTGAACAGGCGCGGGTCGAGCTCGTCGAAGGATCGATGGCACGACGGGCAGCTGGCCTCGGTCGACAGGAAGACGAACTTCTTGTCCGGGGTGAACAGGCGCAGGGTGCCCTTGCCGATCCCGAGTGCACGCTCGATGGCGCCGGGGAGCTGCTTGGTCGGACTGGCGCCGTCCCAGACGACCACGTCGATGTCGTGCTCGCGGTAGCGTTCGAGGCGCTGGAAGCCCTCGGCCTGCTTGAACTGGCGGTCGACCAGCAGGCGCTTGAAGCCCTGTTTGAGGGCCCACTCGGCGACCTCGGTGTGGTAGCCCTTGCGGCCGCGGATGACCGGCGCCATCAGGATGACCGGGCCCTTCTTCAAGTGACGGCGGATGGTCTTGTCGATCGCGGCGACGCTCTGGGTCTCGACCGGGACCTGGCAGTCGGGGCAGTGGCGGATGCCGAGCTTGGCGGCGAGCAGGCGGATGAAGTTCCACACCTCGGTGACCGTGGCGACGGTCGACTTGATGCCGCCCTGGGAGACGCGCTGCTCGATCGCGACGGTCGGCGGCAGGCCGGCGAGCAGGTCGAGGTCGGGCTTCTCCAACTGCTCGGCGAACTGGCGGGCGTAGGTCGACATCGAGTCGAGGAAACGCCGCTGGCCCTCGGCGAAGAGGATGTCGAAGGCGAGGGTCGACTTGCCGCTGCCGGAGAGCCCGGACACGACGACGAACTCGTCGCGCGGGATGTCGAGATCGATGCCCTTCAGGTTGTGCTCGCGGGCGCCGCGGAGGGAGATGGTGGCCGGCGGAAGGTGGGTGGTGGAGCTTCGCGGGGTGCGCTGGCGGCGCTTCGGCCAGCGCGCCGCCTTGGCGGACTTCGCCGGGTCGAGGCAGCCACGGAGGTAGCGCGCGGTCTCGGATTCGAGGGTCGCGATGTCCTCCGGGGTGCCCTCGCCGACCAGTTGGCCACCGTCGGCGCCGGCACCCGGGCCGAGGTCGAGGATCCAGTCGGCGCACTTGATGACGTCGAGGTTGTGCTCGATCACGACCAGCGAGTGGCCGGCATCGACGAGCCGCTGGAACACGCCGAGCAGCTTCTGGATGTCGGAAAAGTGGAGTCCGGTGGTCGGTTCGTCGAGGATGAGCAGCTTGGAGTCCCGCCGGGAAGAGCCCCGCTTTCCCGCGGCCTTCGCGCTGCTGGCCGGGGGCAGGATCTGGCACAGCTTGAGGCGCTGCGATTCGCCGCCGGACAGGGTGTTGAGCGGCTGGCCGAGGCGCAGGTAGCCGAGGCCGACCTCGGCGAGTGGTTCGAGCGACTCACGGATCTGGCGGTGGCGCTTGCGGCTCGAGGCGCGCAGGTCGTCGCGGTCGTCGAAGAAGTCGATCGCCTCGTCGATGGTCAGCTCGAGGACGTCGGCGATCGACTTGCCGAAGTAGCCGACGTCGAGGGCGGAGGGCTTGTAGCGGCGGCCGTTGCAGTCGGGGCAGGTGACCTGGAGGTCGGAGAGGAACTGCATCTCGACCTTCTCGCTGCCGGCGCCGGAGCAGCGGTCGCAGCGACCATCGCCGGAGTTGAAGGAAAAGTAGCCGGTGTTCAGCCCGCGGGCCTTCGCCTCCGGTTCCTGGGCGAAGAGCTGGCGGATGAAGTTGAACGCGCCGACGAGGACGGCCGGGGTCGAGCGCGGCGTGCGTGCCAGCGGTGACTGGTCGACCAGCAGGACCTCGTCGACCCCCGCGGAGCCGGCCAGGTCGCGGATCGGCGCAGGGTTGGCATCGGGGGCCTCCTGGCGCAGTCGCCGGGCGAGGTTGGCGTGGAGGACGTCGTGGGCGAGGGTCGACTTGCCCGAGCCGGAGATTCCGGTGATGCAGACGAAGCGCTGCAGGGGCAGGCTGAAGTCGAGCTTGCGCAGGTTGTGGCGGGTCGCGCCGCGGATGGTGAGCCTCGCCCGGCCGGGCTTGCGGCGCTTTTCGGGGACCGGGATGGATTGCTCGCCGGAGAGCCAGGGCAGGGTGCCGGCCGTCGATGGCGGATGGTCGTTGGAAGACCTTCGCCCCCGGGCCTTGTTGCGGGGTGTTGCCCCTGCCGGGCCCGCGTAGACCAGCCGGCCGCCGTGCTCGCCGGAGGCGGGACCGAGATCGACGAGATGGTCGGCGGCACGCATGACGGCTTCCTCGTGCTCGACGACCACCAGCGTGTTGCCGCGGTCGCGCAGGCGCTGCATGACGCCGACGAGGCGGTCGATGTCGCGGGCGTGCAGGCCGACGGTCGGCTCGTCGAGGACGAAGAGGGTGTTGCTGAGCGCGGCGCCGAGGCAGGCGGTGAGGTTGACCCGCTCGATCTCGCCGCCCGAGAGGGTTCGGGCGGGCCGGTCGAGGGTGAGGTAGCCGAGGCCGACCTCGTCGAGGTAGCCGAGCCGACTGGTGATCTCGTCGAGGATGAGGCGGAGGGGGTCGCCAGACGATCGAGTGCCGGTGGTCGTCTGGAGGTCGCCGGCGAAGGGCAGCAGCTCGTTGACCGGGAGCTTCCACAGCTCGGGCAGGGTCTTGTCGCCGACGCGGAAGCACAGCGCCTCCGGCTGCAGGCGGCGGCCGCGGCAAGTCGGGCAGGCGGTGTAGGAACGGTAGCGGCTGAGGAAGACCCGGACGTGCATCTTGTAGGCCTTGGTCTCGAGCCAGTCGAAGAAGCCCTTCACGCCGTACCATCCGCCGTCGCGCCAGAGTTCCTCGAGTTCCTCCATGCCGGCATCCGGGCGGTCGCCGTGGAAGACCCAGTCGCGCGTGTCCTCGTCGAGGTCCTCCCAGGGGGCGGTGGTGTCGATGCCGCGCTCGCGGCAGTTGCGCATCAGGTCGCTCTGGCATTCCTCGCCGCGATCGCCCTGGAAGGGCTTGATGGCGCCCTGGCGCAGCGAAAGCGTCGGGTCGGGGACGGCGCGGTCGAGGTCGAGCCCGATGGTGCGGCCGAAGCCGCGGCACTTCGGGCAGGCGCCGAGCGGATTGTTGAAGGAGAACAGCGCGGGGCTCGGCGGGCGCAGGGTGCAGCCGGTCGCGGGGTTGGTCCAGCTGGTGGTGAAGCTGCGCCTGGTGGAGGAATCGGGGTCGACGATGGAGGCATGGCCCTTGCCGAGGGTGAAGGCGTGCTCGAGGGCCTCGAGGAGCCGGGAGCGGTTGCGTTTGGTCAGGGCGATGCGGTCCTGGACGACCTCGATCGAGGATTGCCGATTGAAGGTGGCCGATGGATTGGGCTCGTCGGTGCGGAGGGCCTCGCCGGAGGGGCCGAGGACGCGCAGGTAACCCTGCTGGTTGAGGAAGGGGAACAGGTCCTCGCTCGTGGTGTCGGGCGGGATCGGAATGGAGAAGGTGACCAGGACCTTCCGGTCGACGAGCTGCGCGTAGGCCCAGTCGGCGGCCGAGTCCGGGCTGTCGGGGCGGATTTCCTCGCCGGTCTGCGGGTCGTGGCCGGTGGAGGCGCGGGCGAAGAGCAGCTTCAGGTAGTCGTTGATCTCGGTGATGGTCCCGACCGTGGAGCGCGTGGTGCGGATGGTGTTCTTCTGCTCGATGGCGATGGCCGGCGGGATGCCGTCGATGCGATCAACCTCCGGCTTGTCCATGCGGTCGAAGAACTGCCGGACGTAGGGCGAGAAGGTCTCGACGTAGCGTCGCTGGCCCTCGGCGTAGAGGGTGTGGAAGGCGAGCGACGACTTGCCCGAGCCCGAGGGGCCGGTGACCACGGTGAGTTCGCCGAGCGGGATGTCGAGGTCGAGCGACTTCAGGTTGTGCTGGCGTGCGCCGCGGATCCGGATGGACGAATCGGAGTCGGGGGTGGCGGCTTGCTTGCTGGTCTTCCGGGGCACGGCGGGAGGTTAGGCGGGAGTGGCGGGGTTGCCAGCGGAGTTTGCGGCGGCTAGGGATCCGCATGGAAACACTGGAATCGGTGGTGGCGAGGGAGCTCGGGCACGAGGGGATCGGGCGGCTGGTGGCCGCCTTCTACCGACGGATGCGCGAGGACGAGCTCGTCGGGTCGATGTACCCGGACGACGACTGGGATGGATCCGAGGAGCGCCTGCGCGACTTCCTGCGCTTTCGCCTGCTGGGCGACCCGGTCTACCAGCTCAAGCGCGGCCATCCCCGGCTGCGGGGGCGCCACATGCCGTTCACGATCGGCGAGGCCGAGCGCGACCGCTGGCTGGAGATCATGGATGCGGCGATGGAGGACAGCGCGGTGAGCGAGGCGGCCCGGGCGGTGCTGCGGCCCTTCTTCGCCCAGGTCGCCGACTTCATGCGCAATGCGGACGGCACCTGATCGGCGACGTCGGCAGGGGGGTCACTCGGCGGTCATCGACTTCGCCCAGGCCTCGGCGTCGCCGATCGACTCGATCTCCTGGCGGAGGTGCCCGGCGACCTCGTCGTCGCCGGCTTCCGCGGCGTCCTCGGCCGCGGTGGCCAGACGCTTGGCGTAGAAGTCGCGCAGCTGGGCGAGTTCGGTGGCGTGGCGGGTCTCGGCTTCCGACTGCTCGTTGTAGGAGAACTCGACCTTTTCCGCCATGTCGGCGGAGAGGTGGATCTCACTCAGCTCGTCGGCGAACTCCCGCGGGCTGGGCACGCTCTGCCGCTCGGCAAGAACCTCCTTGAGGGCGCTGACGTGGGGGGTCCACTGCTGGAGACCCTGGGGGTTCTGGCCGCGCAGCCAGACATCGAGGTCCCAGGCGAGGCCCTCGCTGTTCTCCTTGAGCTCGCTGTCGAGGGCGGCGCGCTTCTGGCGGATCAGCTCGGCGGCCCTCTGGCGCAGGTCGAGCACCTCGGCGGGAAGCTCGATTTCGGGGGGAAGCGGAGCCGCGGCTTCGTTGCTTCCCGCATCCTCCGCGTCCTCCGTGACCGCCCCGGCCTCGGGCACGGGTGCGGCTTCGGGCACGGGCGCGGAGTCCGACTCGTTGCTCCACTCGATGACCAGGCCCGAGGTCACGTCGTCCATGTCGACCGTGCCCCAGCCTTGGCCGGGGTAGAGCACGATCGCCTGCTCGCCACCGGCGGCGACCAGGGGCTTGGCCCACTTGCCGCCGACCCAGGCCTCGCCGGTGTCCCACATTCCCTTGCGTCCCTCGAGGCGTCCACCGAGCCACAGTCCGAAGGGTGCCCGGTATCCCTTGGTGTTGCGGATCATGTCCTCGACCTCGATCTTGCTGGCCGCGGTGGCCAGCATGCCGCCGGCGTCGATGGCGAGGCGCGCGGCCTCGTTGCGGTGGAACGAGCCCGGGATGACGGCGAAGTGGCGCGGGCCGATCGAGAAGGTGCCGGGCGGGAAGACCGGGCTCGGCGAGTCGAGGGTCTCGCGGGTGCGCTCGAGGATCGCCTCGAGGCCGGCGGGATTCGAGCCATCGGTCTCCCACTGCAGGATGAAGGGCAAGCGGTCCTCGAGCTTCCGTGCCCGCACCAGGCCGAGGTCGTCGATGGTGGCGTAGTCACCCGCGCCGCTGGGTGTCTTGTCGAGCGGCCACTTGCGGCCGTCCAGCATCACCCAGTCGAGCCGGTTGTAGCGTCCGGCCCCGATCCAGGCGGCCTGGCCTTCGCCGACCAGCGAGCTGAGCAGCGAGATGTCGCTGTCCTCGTCGATGGTGGCCAGGCAGGCGCCGTGCGCCTTGGCGAAGGCGGCGGCCTCATGCCAGCCCATGGCATCGTCGACGACGAGGTAGGCGCGCTCGCCGTGGCGCTGGGTGCCCTCGGGCATGACCTCGCGCTCGCCGGCGGCGAGTTGCTCGCGAAGGTTGATCAAGGTCGGCGCGGGTTGGGGGTCGCTGAGGTCGAGGCTTCCCGCGCCGGGGGATTCGCCGCCGTCCGGGGTCGTGGCCGCGCTGCCGGCGGTCGTGCCGGCGGGTTGGCCGGCCTCGGCCCGGGCCTGTTCCGCGGCCTCCTTGCGTGCCTCGCGGGTCGCCGCGAGCTCTTCCTCGTGTTGGCTGAGCTCCGCGGCATTCGCGGCCTTCTTCTTCTGCAGGATGTCCCATGCGATGGCGATGGCGACGATCAGGACGGCACTGATGACCAGGTTGCGGACGACGGTGCTGTTGCCGCTGCTCCTGGGGACCGCCACGGTCGTCGGCGGGCTTGCGGACGGGCCCGCCGGAACCGCGGGCACCTTGCCCTTGCGCAGGGTGGTGGAGGCGGGTGCCTGGAGCGGCTGGACGGCCGGGCGTGCCGGGGCCGCCGCGGTGACGAGCTTGGCGGGACCGCGGCCCGGCTGCCACGCGGCCAGCGCCTCGCCCATCGCGTTGGCGTCGGGATAGCGTGCCTCCGGGTCGCTGTGGGTGGCGGTCCGCCAGACCGTGTCGATGAGCGGGTCCCCGCTGGGGACCGGTGGTTCCTGGCCGCTCGGGTCGGGGCGCTGTCCGGTGATGAGCTCGTGGAGGATCACGCCGACGGCGAACACGTCGGAGCGCTTGTCGACCAGCTCGGGGTTGGTGAAGGTCTCGGGGGAGGAGTAGCCGGGGGTCCCCATGGCGAGGCCGGGGCCGTCGGCATCGGGGGTCAGGGCGAGGCCGAAGTCGCCGATCTTGGGCTCGGCCTTGGGCGTGAGAAGGATGTTGGCGGGCTTGATGTCGCGGTGGATCAGGCCGTGTTCGTGGGCGTGGCCGAGGCCGGCGCAGATCTGGCGGACGATGTCGACCGCCTGGGCCGGGTCGATCTTCTTGTTCCAGGCCGAGTGGTAGAGCGACTTGCCGTTGACGAACTCCATCACGATGTACGGCATTCCCTCGACATCGCCGAAGTCGTAGACGCTGATCAGGTTGGGATGGTTGAGCTTGGCCATCGCCTTGGCCTCGGTCTGGAACGACCGGCGGAACTCGGGGTCGGCGCCGAGCTCGCGCGGCAGCACCTTGATCGCGACGTCGCGGTCGAGGCTCACCTGCACGGCCCGGTAGACCGCGCCCATGCCGCCCTGGGCGATGAAGGCCTCGAAGCGGTAGGCGGGCAGGACATCCCCGAGGTGGTCGGGATCGGGAGCCGTGAAGGTTTCGGGAGGCATGGTGCTGGCCGCGTCAGGATAACGGCGCGTGGTAGATGATCCATTCAGGAATCTTGATCGCCGCGTTGTAAAGCGCGTGGAGGGCGATGGCGGTGAGGAGGGTCCTGCTCGAGGCGAAGGCGAGCGCCACCACGGCACCGAACACGGCGAGCGCCGAGAGGTCCTCCCAGTTGGCGAAGTGGGTCAGGGCGAAGACCGCGGCCGAGAGAACGACGCCGGCGACCACGCCGGCGCGGTTGGCGAGGCTGCGGAACAGCACCCCACGATAGAGGATTTCCTCGGCATAGGGCGCCACCATGCAGGCGGAAACCACAGCAAAGATCAGGCCGACCGGGCCGGATTCGATCATCGCCAGCCCGCCGGTCGGGTTGGGCGGCATGTGGCGGCCGAGGCCGACGGAGATGCCGTATTGGAGGATGAGGATCAGGGAGAAGCTGCCGAGGACCATGCGGCCGTCGAGCGGGCCGGTGATGCCGAGCCGCGAGCAGGCGTGGCGCGGGCGCCGGAACAGCAGGGCGAGGGCGATGGCGGCGGGCAGCAGGCGACTCAGCGAGTCGAGCGCGATGAACCAGCCCATCGGCAGCGGGCGGCTCGCTTGCGCGTCGTCGGCGAGGGCGCCGAGGCCCCACTGGATGCCGTTGCCGAAGCCGATGAAGGCGAGGTAGGCGAGCAGGAACACGCCGAGGCCTAAGGCGAGCTTCCAGCGCTCGGCGTAGTTCACCGCGGGCGGCTTCCGGCCGACCCGGCCGAAGGCGAGCAGCGTCCCCGGCAGGAAGACCAGTCCGCCGAGACCGATGGCGACCACGACGCCGCGCGCCTTGAGGGCGTTGCCGGTGAGGGCGCGGTTGCGCGCCTCGACCAGCTTGGCGGCGGCCGAGGTCTCGGGCAGCTGGAGGCCCTTGAGGAACTCATACTCCCACCAGGTCTCCTCGCCGTTGACGACGCGTGCGATGATCCGGTTGGCGGCGGGCAGCGGCGGGACCCCGTAGCGGTCGAAGGGGGTGCGCGCCGGATTGCGGCCCTCGTCGAGCTCGATCAGGATCGCCAGGGCCTGCCCCCCCGCGGGCGTCAAGGCGCGGGCCCGGGCGAGGTCCTCGAGGTTGCGACGGGCGGTGGCGATCGTCTGCCGGCGCGACTCGATCTCGATCACCGGCGGCAGCCACGACGGCAGCTCTTTGGCGCCGTCGGCGAGCCGCAGGTCGCGGTCGGCCTTGAGCAGGGCGAGCTCGCAACTGCCCGGCGCATACTGGTTTCCGGTCAGGATGTGGTTCTTCCACAGCCACACGCCGAAGACGAAGACCAGCAGCAGGAGCAGCGGTTCCGAAAACTTGCGGCGGCGCAGAGCGAAGTAGGGATTCGCTTGGTCAGTGGGGCGGGCGATGGCGGAGAGTCGGTTTTTTCGGGGAAATTCGCAAGAATCAGATATCAGGAAGGTCGAAATTCATCGCCGGGATCGAATTCCCGCTGGCTCGGCGGCGGGGCCGTTCGCAGAGTGGCGCGACGATGGATGCCGCCACCACGACTCTCGCCCTCTGTTTCGTGCTCGGTCTGGCGGTGTTCGTTTTCGGCTGGCGGCAGCAGCGCCGGGCCGCCGGGCCGGGACGGGCGATCGAGGACCTGTCGTCGGCTTCGGCGAACCTCTCCGGCGGGCCAAGCGGCGAGGTTCTCGACGAGAGCCCCTACCGCAGTCCCGGCGCGCCGGCAGCGGATCCATCGGACGGGCCGCCCGAGCTGCCGACGGGCTCGGCGACGCCGTATCGCGGCATCGACCTGGCGATGATCGCCTTCATCGTGCTGATCTACTTCGCCCAGTCGGTGATCTCGGCGGCGCTGCCGAGCGAGGGAATGCTCGACCAGGTCACGGTGGCGGGCCTGCTGGTCGCCGTCGGATTCCAGATCATGATCGCCGCGCTGGTCGTCGGCTTCATGGCCTGGCGGCTCAATCCGGTGACCTGGCTGGGCCTGCGTTGGGCGCGCTGGCCCTGGGTGTTGCTGATCGCGCCGGCGGTGCTGGTCGGCATGTGGGTGTTCGTCATCGCGCTCGATGTCGCCGGCTTCAACTCGTGGGTCCAGGGCTGGAGTGGCGACGGCACCCAGGACACGGTGATGCTTTTCCAGGAGAGTGACGACTGGGGGGTGCTGGTGGTGATGAGCCTGCTGGCGGTGGTGGTGGCGCCGGTGACCGAGGAGGTCATCTTTCGTGGTTACCTCTACCCGGCGGCGCGCCATTTCAGCGGCCGCTGGCCGGCGGCGCTGTTCAGTGCGCTGGTCTTCGCCGCGGCCCACAGCAACGTGCTGGCGCTGCTCCCGCTCCTCGTCCTCGCGCTGGTGCTGGTGTTCGTCTACGGCCTGACCCGGTCGATCTGGGCGCCGATCGCCTGCCACGCCCTGTTCAACGGCGCCACGGTGGTGGTGCAGTTCCTGATTCGCGCCGGGGTCGTCGAGGTCCCGGCCAGCTGAGTGATGAAACGACTGCGCGACATCGGCGAGGACGGCCTGATCGAGCGACTGCTGCGCGGGTTTTCCGACGAGGGCCTGGCGGTCGGGCCGGGCGACGACTGTGCCGTGGTCGACGACGGGCGCGGCCCGCTGCGGTTGCTCAAGACCGACGCGATCGTCGAGCGGGTCCACTTCGAACCCGACGCCGTGGCGAGCCGGGTCGGCTGGAAGGCCGCCGCGCGGGTGGTCAGCGACTTCGCGGCGATGGGCGGGCGCCCGGAGCGGCTGCTGGTGACCCTGGCCGTCGACGGCGCGCGGCCGGTGGCGTGGGCCGAGGGGCTCTACCGCGGCATCCGGCGCTGCCTGGAAACCTGCGGCGGGGTGCTGGCCGGCGGCGAGACGAGCTCGGTGCCGGCGGGCGCCCCGGCGGTGATCTCGGTGGCCGGCGAGGGCAGCGTCGCGCGGGGCCGGGTGGTGCTTCGCAGCGGCGGCCGGCCCGGCGACGTGCTCGCGGTGACCGGCCGGCTCGGCGGGTCGATCGGCGGCCGCCACCTGCGCTTCATGCCGCGGGTCGAGGAGGGCGCCTGGCTGGCGGGCCATGCCGGGGCCACGGCGATGATGGACCTCTCCGACGGGCTGGCGAAGGACCTCCCGCGGCTGGCCAAGGCGAGCGGCTGTGGCTTCGAGGTGGACCCGGCGAGGTTGCCCCGCCACCGCGGATGCTCGGTCGAGCAGGCGATCGGCGACGGCGAGGACTACGAGCTGCTGGTGGCGATCCCGGCGAAGCGCTGGGCGGCGGTCGCGGGGGCGTGGGGTGAGGCCTTCCCCGGGCTGGGCCTGCATGCCATCGGCCGCCTCACCAGCGAGGGCGGCGAGCTGAGCGGGGGCTGGGACCACTTCACCGCGCGGCGCGGCTGAGGCTGCTGTTGGAAAGATTGGAAGCCCACCGGACTCTCGGGTGCGGGTTTGATGACCGTGGATTTTCCCGCGAGCCCTCTCGGCTGCCCTCCGGCTCGCCGATGAGAATCTGAAATCTGCGGCAATCTGCGAAATCTGCGGTTTTCCCCTCGATGGTTCCAGGGGTCCAACGGCTTCTTTGATCGGGTGCGAGCGGATCACCCGGGGGATTTCTTCCTTTCCCGACCGCGACGGCCATGCCAAGGGCGGGCGGGATGATGCACGTGGTCCTCGTGGAGCCGGAGATCCCCCACAATGCGGGGGCGGCGGGCCGGCTGGCGCTGGCGACCGGGTCGCGGCTGCACCTGGTCAAGCCGCTGGGGTTCTCGCTCGACGACAAGCACGTCCGCCGGACCGGGCTCGACTACTGGAAGGAGGTCGACCTGCGGGTGTGGGAGAGCTTCGACGAGCTGGTCGCGGCGGACCCGGACGCGCGCTTCTGGCTGCTCAGCTCCAAGGCCGGGCGGCAGCACTGGGATGCCGGTTTCCGCGACGGCGACTACCTGGTCTTCGGCTGCGAGTCGCGCGGCTTGCCGGAGGCGATGGTGCACGGGGCGGGCGAGCGGGCGCTGACGATCCCGATGCGGACCGGCGGCACCCGCAGCCTGAACCTGTCGACCGCCGTGGCGGTGGTGCTCTACGAGGCGCTGCGCCAGGTCGGCGGACCGTAGGCCGCGGCCCGCCTCAGTTCGCCTCCGAGGGCCAGACGATCTCCTGGGCCTCGCTGCCGCCGCCGCCGCTGACGATGTCGCCGACGTCCTTGGTGCTGACGTAGATCATGATGCTGAACAGCAGCATCGCGAAGCCGACCTGGAGCCACTCGAGGAACTTCGCCCGCACCGGGCGGCGCGCGATCCACTCCATGATGGCGAGCGTGATGTGGCCGCCGTCGAGGACCGGCAGGGGCAGCATGTTGAGGATCGCCAGGTTGACGTTGAGCAGGACCATGAAGCCGAGGATGCGCTTCCACGGGTGGTCCATCTGGAGGTACTGGTACTGGATGTTGGCGATGCCGACCGGGCCGCTGAGGTGGCCGATCCCGAGGCTCGAGGCCGACGAGACGACGCGGTCGATGGTCACCCACATCATGTTCAGGGTGTCCTTGATCTGGTAGCCGGGCGTCGGGTAGACCAGCGCCCGCTCGATCTCGGGGGACTCGGTGAAGACCACGCCGATCATCGGGTCCTTGCCCTCGGGCTGGACCGGCTTGACCGGGGTGATCGAGGTCTTGAATCGGGCCTCCTCGTCGCTGCCCTTCTCGCGCGAGATCTCGAAGGTGATCGGCTGGGTCCCGCGTGC
>JAUIJB010000100.1 GCA_030430455.1 Verrucomicrobiia bacterium
GAGGCCGACCTCGAGTTGGTCGACGAAGACGACCCGCTCGAGTCGGGCATCGAGGTCATCGCCAAGCCGCCGGGCAAGAAGCTTCAGTCGATCTCGCTGTTGTCGGGCGGCGAGCGCTCGATGACGGCGGTGGCCTTGTTGTTCTCGATCTACATGATCAAGCCGAGCCCGTTCTGCGTGCTCGACGAGGTCGACGCTCCGCTCGACGAGTCCAACATCGGCCGCTTCGTCGAGGTGCTCGACCGCTTCGTCGACCGCGCCCAGTTCATCATCGTGACCCACTCCAAGCGCACCATGAACCGCGCCGATGTCATCTATGGGGTGACGATGGAGGAGTTCGGGGTTTCCAAGCCGGTCGGTATGCGCCTGACCGCGGCGGGCGACGATGCCAAGGGCGAGGCGAAGTCGGCTGCGCAGAAGGCCGCGGAGCGGCTCGATGCCTGAGTTGCGGGTGGCGAGTGGCCGGTAGCTGGTAGCAAGGGGGGCTTCCGCCATGCGTGGCTGGAGCGTCCCGTTCCGGGCCGTTCCCGGGGCATCTTGCTCCGGGTCGGGAAGAACATGAAAAGATACGGCGGAGTCCTTGTGCCACGGCCTGCGGGTTGGTTGGATCGTCAGCGATGAACGAACCCACACCGCCGGGACCTCCTCCACCGCATGGATCCCCGCAGCCGCAGACCGAGGGGCTGGCGATCGCCAGCATGGTCTGCGGGATCGTGGGTTTCGTGTCCTGTGGCCTGACCGGGATCGCCGCGGCGATCCTCGGCCACAAGGCGAACAGGAAGATCGCCCGGTCGAACGGGGCGCTGGGTGGCTCGGGCTTCGCGACGGCCGGGCTGATTACCGGCTACATCTCGATCGTGGTCGGGGGCATTCTCGGGCTGGCGGGCGTCAGTGGTTTGGTGGCACCGGTGATCCTGCGCCAGAAGAAGGCGGCCGAGCGGATGGAGATGACCTCCAACATGAGGGTGCTCGGCTTGAGCTTCCTCGAGTTCGAGATGGAATTCGGCGCCTTTCCCAGCGATGCCACGGCGGCTGCAGTGAAGGACACCACCGGGACCTCGTTTTCGGTGGCTGAAATGTCGGGAGAGGGGGTTGTGAAGCAGCTCGAGGCTTTCGGTATCAGCGATGTCGACCAGTTCCTCAGGGTTTCCCGGCTTGCCAAGGGCGACTGGTGGTATTTCCAGGGCCATTCGACCGAGGCTCCACCGCGGCAGGTCCTGCTGGTTTCCCCGTCTCTGGATGGCGAGCGGGTTGTGCTGAGGGTCGACAACTCGGTGACGCGGACGCCGGAGGGAGGGGTCGAGTCCCTGGTCGAAGAGCTGGGGCAGCCGATCGTGATCCCGGCGCCACGGAAGGGCGGGGGGAGCTAGCGGGTGGACTGGCCGGGGTGGGCGCGTCGGGGTGCCGGTTGGCGGCGCGGACCGGCTGGGAAGCGCCGCCCAGGCAAGCAAGCGGGTGGGGTGAGGTGGCGGAGCGCGTGAAATAGGTCCTATGGGTCCTATAGGACCTATGGGAGCACTTCATGCACTCCGCAGTGTCGGTCCTGGCGCTGCGAAGATGGGTGGGGCGGGAGCTCTCCTTCCGGAGCCGTCCAAAAATTCAAGGGTGAGGCGCAGCCTCACGCCATATCGGTCCCATAGGACCCATAGGTCCTATGCCCTGTGCTCCGCCACCACTCCCCAGCCGCTCGCCACCCAACCCGCGCTTTCCAGCCGGCCCGCACTGCCACCACGCCTCACGCCACCTCGGAGACAAACCCCTCCGGGCTCTCCAGCGAGTCGCCGACCGCCTTTCCCAGCAGGGCCTGGTAGAGCGCGCTGTCCGGGGTGAGCAGGGTGATCTCGCGCTCCTCGTGCACGATGCTCACGCCGCCACCCGCGGGCACGAGGAGGAAGTGCTGGGTCTCGCCGCCCGTCTCGAGCTCGACCAGGGCACCGGGGCCGACCGGGTCGGTGATGTCGAAGTCGCGCGGCTCGAGCGACTCCAGCCGCTGCAGCGCGGCGGCCAGCTCCTCGACCTGGCGGGCCTGGCCGGCGGCGAGGTAGGAGGCCTCGAGGCTGCGGGTGTCGTACTTGCTCTCCGCCTTGCTGTCGGGGTCGGTGGCCGCCGAGCGGGCCGCGTCGGCGGACGCGGCGAGGCGCTCGAACTGACGCTTCAGTTCGCTCCGCACGGTTTCGAGCAGCCGGGCCTTGGGCGACATCGGGACGCGAGGCTTGCGCGACGCGGGCGCGAGGGCAAGTCTGCCGTCGCCATGCGTGTTTACGTCTACGACAAGTGCAGCACCTGCCGGAAGGCGCTCGACTGGCTCGAGCAGCGCGGGATCGAGGCCGAGGTGCGTCCGATCCGCAAGACCCCGCCGACGAGGAAGGAACTGGAGGCCATGCTCGGCCACCACGACGGCGAGCTGCGCCGGCTTTTCAACACCTCGGGGATGGACTACCGCGCGATGGGCCTCAAGGACCGCATCCCGGCGATGTCGAAGGCCGAGGCCTTCGAGCTGCTGCGCGGCAACGGCATGCTGGTGAAGCGGCCGTTCCTGCTCGGCGATGGATTCGGCCTGGTCGGCTTCCGCGAGAAGGAGTGGGAGGCGGCGCTTGGAGATTGAGGACCGGCGGGCCTTGGGGGCGGTCTTGGGGGCGGTCCGCCATGGTGACTCGGGCGGGTGTGAAGGCCGCGGCCCGGCTTGGCTGGACGGCAGCGGCTTGCAAAGCCGCTCTCCATATTTTACCCCTCCGCGCCCATGGCAGAAACCACCGCCAGTCCCGCCGAACTCAGGCGCGAAGTGTCGCGCCGACGCTCGTTCGCGATCATCTCGCACCCGGATGCCGGCAAGACGACCCTGACCGAGAAGTTCCTCCTCTACGGCGGGGCCAAGCAGCTCGCAGGCAGCGTCACCGCGCGCAAGAACCAGCGGGCGACGACCTCCGACTGGATGGAGCTGGAGAAGCAGCGCGGCATCTCGGTGAGCTCGACGGTGCTGCAGTTCGAGTACGCCGACCGCGTCGTCAACATCCTCGACACCCCGGGGCACAAGGACTTTTCCGAGGACACCTACCGGGTGCTGACCGCGGTCGACGCCGCGGTGATGGTGGTCGACGCCGGCAAGGGCATCGAGAGCCAGACGCGCAAGTTGTTCGAGGTCTGCCGCCGCCGCGGCGTGCCGATCTTCACCTTCATGAACAAGCTCGACCGGCCGGCGCGGCCGCCGCTCGAGCTGCTCGACGACCTCGAGAGCGTGCTCGGGATCGATGCCTTCCCGCTCAACTGGCCGCTCGGCGACGGGCCGCGCTTCCGCGGCGTCTACGACCGCGAGAAGGGCGAGGTGCACCTGTTCGAGAAGACCCCGGGCGGCGCCTTCCGGGCACCGGTGGAGGTCAGCGACATCCACGACCCGGTGGTGAGGGAGAAACTCGACTCGCAGGTCTACGAGCAGGTCGTCGAGGAGCTCGAGCTGCTCGAGGGCGCCGGCGCCGACTTCGACCTCGAGGCGGTCGCGGCGGGCAACCTGACCCCGGTCTTCTTCGGCAGCGCGGCGAACAACTTCGGCGTCCAGCTGCTGCTCGACCGCTTCATCGAGCTGGCGCCCCCGCCGGCCTCGCGGCGCAGCGACGGCGCCGAGGTCGAGCCGACCTCGGGCGACTTCTCCGCCTTCGTCTTCAAGATCCAGGCGAACATGAACCCGAAGCACCGCGACCGGGTGAGCTTCATCCGCATCGTCAGCGGCAAGTTCGAGCGCGACATGAACGTGATCCACACCCGCACCGGCGAGAAGGTCCGCCTGTCGAACTCGACGCGGCTCTTCGCGCAGGACCGCGAGACGGTCGACGACGCCTACGCGGGCGACGTCGCCGGCCTGGTCGGCAACCACGAGTTCCTGATCGGCGACACCCTGTCGACCCGCAGGGACCTCCAGTTCGACGAGATCCCGCGCTTCGCCCCCGAGTGCTTCGCCTACCTCCACAACGCCAGCACGGCGAAGTTCAAGCGCTTCCGCGCCGGCCTCGCGCAGATGCTCAAGGAGGGCGTGGTGACCGAGTTCCGCCCGCTCGACACGGCGGGTGCCTACGTGCCGCTGCTGGGGGCGGTCGGGCCGCTCCAGTTCGAGGTCCTGCAGCACCGCCTCGACGGCGAATACTCGGCGGAGACGCGGCTCGAGCACGCGTCGTGGAAGTATGCCCGCTGGATGCGCCGGAAGGAGGGCGAGACCGGCCCGGAAGACCTGCCCGAGTTGTCGATGGACGTGAAGCTGGTGCGCGACCTCCACGGCCACCTGGTCGCGCTGATCCCGAGCGAGTGGACGCTCGGCACCTTCAGCGAGAAGAACCAGGACTGGATCGTCAGCGAGCAGCCCTTCGCGCCGCCGAGCGGCGAGTGAGGATTGCCGGTTGCCGATCGCCCGCGGACGGGCATGGTGGGGGGATGAAACGCTACCTGCTGGTCCTCCTCGCGCTGGTCGCCTGCAGCTCGTGCAGCTCCTACCCGCGGGACTTCCGCGAGGTGGCCGACGAGGGCCCGCCCGACGGTCCGACCGGTGCCTGGCAGGGGCGCTGGACCAGCGAGATGAACGGCCACTCCGGGCCGCTGTGGTGCCTGGTCTCGCCGACCCGCGGCGACGGCGACGCGGGGCCGGACGAGCGCTTCGACTTCCGCTACCGCGCCGGCTGGGGGATGTTCCGCTTCGGCGACTACACCCACGAGGCTGCGGGGCGCATGGACGACGGCGTGCTGCGGGTCGCCGGCGAGATGGAGCTTCCCGACGCCGTGGGAACCTACCGCATCGACGGGACCGTCACCGCGGAGCGCTTCTCGGCGCGCTTCGAGTCCGACCGCGGCGACCGCGGGACGATCGAGCTCCACCGCCCCTGATCCGGCCGGGCTTCCGCAATTTTTTGGGACCAGGATGGATCGGATGGATGGGATCGTCCCTGCAGGCGACTCCCCAGAAGTCGCCATGAAGAATCCTATCCATCCCATCCATCCTGGTCCCACCGGTCTTCGGCGCATTCCGCCGATTGCCCGCGGGTGGAAGCTTCACGCCGGGGCGGGAGTTCAAGGTTTACGGATCCGGTGGATCGGTTAGTTTCCGGACGCTGATGGAAGCGACCGGAGCACGCCTCGACACCCTCCAGGCGATTGAGTTGGCGGAGGGGGTGGAGGTCCGGCTCCGGATTGCCGGGCCGGTCCAGCGCGGCGTGGCGCTCGGGCTCGACCTGCTGTTCCAGTGGGGCTTCCTCATCGTCGTGGTGGTGGTGCTCTCGATCGCCGGGGTGTTCACCGGGTCGCTGGTCGCCTTCGGGGTGATGATGCTGGTGTGGTTCTTCCTGTCGTGGTGGTATGCGGTCTTTCTCGAGGCCTCGAAATGGGGCGCGACCTTCGGCAAGAAGATCGTCGGACTGCGGGTGGTGCAGCGCTCGGGATCACCGATCACCTTTTCCCAGGCGGTGCTGCGCAACTTCCTGCGCTGGGCCGACGCGGCGCCCTACCTCGGCGCCGGCATCGGCGGCCTGCCGACCTTCGGCTTCGGGCTCGGCACGATCCTCGCCACCCGGCGCTTCCAGCGCCTCGGCGACCTCGCCGCGGGAACGGTGGTGGTCTACGACAAGATCCCGCCCGAGCCGGTGGTCGCACCGCCGCCGGCGATGGAGGCGCTGCGGCCGACCTTGGCGCTGCGGCCGGAGGAGGTGAAGGCGGTGGTGGCGTTCCGCGAGCGGTCCGGGCTGTGGTCCGAGGGGCGGCGGCGCGAGATCGCCGACCACGCCAGGGACCTGACCGGGGCCGAGGGCGCCGCCGGGGTCTCGCGGCTGATGTCGATGGCCCACTGGCTGCAGGAGAGGAGATGAGTGCGAGCGACTTCGAGGAACGCCGGGGCGAGGCGTGGAGCGAGCTCGACCGGATGATCGAGGGGGTCGAGAAGCGCCGGCCCGGGACCGATGCCGGCCAGCTGCCACGGCGCTTCCGCGAGGCCTGCAACGACCTCGCGCTGGCCCGCCACCGGATGTACGACGGCCACTTGGTCGGCCGGCTCAACGAGCTGGTGATCCGCGGCTACAAGCTGCTCTACCGCGCCCGTCGCAAGGGGGCGGAGTCCTTCGTGCGCTTCGTGGCGGTGGACTTTCCCGCCAAGGTCCGCGCGGAGTGGCGGCTGTTCTGGTTGTGCAGCGCGCTGTTCTGGCTTCCGTTCCTGGCGATGATGGCGCTGGTCGCCCGGGACATCGACTGGGCCCAGGCGGTGCTGCGGCCCGAGGGCATGGCGAGCATGGAGCAGATGTACGGCGGCGAGGAGGAGCAGATCGCCCACCTGCGCGAGGTCCACGGATCGAACTTCATGATGTTCGCGTTCTACATCCAGAACAACGTCGGCATCGACTTCCAGATCTTCGCCGGCGGGATCCTCGCCTGTCTCGGGACCATCTTCTTCCTGATCTTCAACGGCGTGCACATCGGCGCCGCGGCCGGCTACGTCAACGAGGCCTGCAACCCGCAGTCGTTCTGGACCTTCGTCGCCGGGCACTCGTCCTTCGAGCTGCTCGGCATGGTGGTCGCGGGAATGGCGGGGATGAAGCTCGGCGTCGGGGTGCTGCGGCCGGGGCGGATGAGCCGGGCGAAGTCGGTCGGCCTCGCCGCGCGCGACGCGCTGCCGCTGATCTACGGGGCCGGGGGGATGACGGCACTCGCCGCGGTGGTCGAGGGCTTCTGGTCGGCGCGGATGCTGCCGGCCGACGTGAAGTACGGGTTCGGGATCTGCATGTGGCTCCTCCACCTGCTTTATTTCCTGGTGCTGGGAAGGGGGAAGCGTGCGGCTTGAGGCGGTCACCGCGGAGCTGAGGCCACGCAGCGAGTGGGAGGCGGTCGACCTCGGCCTGGCCCTGGTGCGGCGCGACTTCTGGGGCCTGCTCGGTGCCTGGTGGATGGCCATGCTGCCCGCCCTGGTGGTGGCCGGCTTCCTGCATGACCGGCCCTTCCTGCTGCTGCTGCTGTTCTGGTGGTGGATCCCGGCCGGCTCGCGGATGGCGCTGATCCGGCTGAGCCGGCGGCTGTTCGGCGACCGCCTGACGGCGGCCGACCTGTGGCGCGAGTGGCCCCGGGCGATGGTCCGCCGCTTTCCCTTCCGAATGCTGCTGGCGCGCCTCTCCCCCTGGCGCCCGCTGACGATGCCCGTCGAGGAACTCGAGGGCCTGCGCGGCGAGGCCTACCGCAACCGGGTCCGGATCCTGCTGCGGCGCGGCGACTCGACCGTGGTGGTGCTGGCGGTGTGGCGGGCGATGCTGGCCTTCTGGCTCGCGCTGGCCGTGTTCGGCACCGCCCTGCTGTTCGTCACGGGGGCCATGGCGGAGGAGTGGATGGCGACCCTCGAGTTCTGGCGCGAGGGCGAGTTCGTCGAGGGACCGGCCAGCCTGCACCTCGTGCTGGTCTCGTCGTTCCTGCTTTCGATGTGCCTGGTCGACCTGTTCTCGGTCGGCGCCGGCTTCGGGGTCTACCTCAACCATCGTACCTGGATCGAGGGCTGGGACGTCGAGCTCGCCTTCCGGCGGATGGCGAACCGGATCCGGGTCCTGCCGGTCGTCGTGGCGGCGGCGGTGGCCGGGTTCGCAACCGGGGTGCCGGCGGAGGCGCAGGAGTCGGTCGGGCGCGGGGAGGCGAAGTCGCGCATCGAGGCGATCCTCCAGCACGAGGACTTCACGGTGCACGAGGAGACCTACCGGGTGCCGAACAGTAGCCCCGGATCCGACTGGAACTTCGACTGGGCCGGCGAGTGGGTCGGGCTCCTCGGCATCATCATCGTCTCCCTGCTGGTCGCGGCGGGCCTGGGTCTGGTCGGCTGGTTGATCTGGCGCAACCGCCACGTCTTCCGCGACCGTGGCGGCGGCCGGGTCGGGGCCGCCGGGCCGAAGGCCACGGTGGTGATGGGGATGGACGTCCGTCCCGAGTCGCTGCCCGACGACATCGTCTCCCGCGCCCTCGAGCTGTGGCGCCGCGGTGCGCACCACGAGGCGATGAGCCTGCTCTACCGCGGCGCGATCTCGTGGATGATCCAGCACGGCGGCGTCGAGATCGCCGAGTCCGACACCGAGAGCGACTGCCTCGGCCGGGTGCGGGGCGCCGGGGCGGGGCACCTCGACTACTTCTCCGGGTTGACCGGCGAGTGGATGCGGGTCGCCTACGCCCGCGAGATCCCGCTCGACGAGCGCTTCGAGGGGCTGTGCCGTGGCTGGCCGTTCCGGAAGGGAGGTGGGGGGTGAGCCGATGCCTCAAGCTGATCCTCGTCCTGCTGCTCGCGGGCTGCGGCGACTACACCGAGAAGACCCGCGAGACCGGCCACAAGGGCAAGGCGCGCATCAACCCCTACCTCGCCGCGGAGCGCCTGCTCGAGGGGGCGGGCCAAGAGGTGATCCAGCGGCCCGGCTGGCCGGACCTCGAGGGCGACCGCCCGGCGACCCTGTTCCTGCCGGCCTCGGTGCTCTCGGCGGAGGGCTATGTCCGCTCGATCCGCGAATGGGTCCGGCTGGGCGGCCACGCGGTGGTCTTCCTCGAGGGGGGCGAGGCCTACCACAACGACTGGTCCAACGCGGGCTTCCTCCCGCAAGAGGGGATTCCCGAGGCCTGCCGCGCGTGGCTCGAGGGCGCCGGATTCCGCCTGGAGTTCGACGCGGGCGACAAGTCGAGCGCGGACGAGGTCGAGGCCGGCGGCGAGGACTACGAGGTCTTCATCGAGTCGCATCACCGGGTGGCGGCCGGGCGGGGGGACCCCGGGCAGCTGGCGAGCACCGGCTCGGGCGAGGGCCGCATCACCGTGCTGGGCCACGCCCGGCCGCTGCGCAACCGCTGGATCGGTGACTACGACCACGCCGCGTTGCTGTTCCAGTTGAACGAGATGTCGCCCTACTACGGCTCCGTGATGTTCGTCCGCAACGCCTCGCTGTCCTTCTGGCGGATGCTGTGGCAGCACGCCTGGCCGGCCCTGGTGGGGGTGGTCCTGCTGACGGTCTTCTGGTTGTGGAAGAGCCTGCCGCGCTTCGGCCCGCTCGACAGCCACGACGGACCCGAGGTGTCGCGCGCCTACGACCACCACCTCGAGGCGCTCGGCGCCTTCCACTGGCGGCTCGACCGCGGCGAGGGGATGCTCCAGCCGATCCGCGAGGGCCTGCTCGAGCGGGCCCAGCACCTGCTGCTGAGTTCGGGACGCCGCGACGCCGACGTCTTCGAGGTCATCGCCGGGCGCGCCGGAATTCCACGCGAGCGCGCCGAGCGCGCGATGGGGGTCGGGGCGCCGAAGGATGCCGGGGCCTTCACCCGGCTGGTCGCCGACCTCCAGGCCATTCACCAATCGATTCCATGAACGACGAGATGCCAAGCGATCCGACGCCACCGACCCCGGAGGCAACCCCCGAGCCCGCCGCCGCGGGCAAGGCGCCCGCACCCGCAGCGGAGGTTCCCGAGTCCGCGCGGGTCGCCCGGGCGATGCGCGAGCAGGTCGAGCGGGCCGTGCTGGGCCAGCGCGAGGTGATCAGCCAGGTCGTGGCGGGCCTGCTGGCGGGCGGGCACGTCCTGCTCGAGGGCAAACCCGGCCTCGGCAAGACCCAGCTGGTGCTGGCGCTGGCGCGGAGCTTCGGCGGGGGCTTCGGCCGGATCCAGTTCACCCCGGACCTGATGCCGTCGGATGTCACCGGCTTCCGCATGTTCGACATGAAGAGCCAGACCTTCCAGCTGCGCCGGGGACCGGTGTTCACCAACCTGCTGCTGGCCGACGAGATCAATCGGGCCCCGGCGAAGACCCAGGCCGCGCTGCTCGAGGTGATGCAGGAGCGGCAGGTGACGATCGACGGCGAGAGCCTGGCCCTGCCGCCGCCCTTCATGTGCCTGGCGACGCAGAACCCGATCGAACACGAGGGGACCTACCCGCTTCCCGAGGCCCAGCTCGACCGTTTCCTGATGAAGGTGCTGATCGATTATCCGGACCGTGGATCGGAGGCGGAAATCGTCACCCGCTCGGGCGCGGAGGTTCCCGGGGAGTCACCGGTCGCCGGGGTGGAGACCGTGGCGGGTCCGGACGAGGTGGTCCGCGCCCAGGCGGAAACCGCCGGCGTGCAGGTGGTTCCGGAAGTCGTCGAGTACGCGGTCGGGCTGGTTCAGGCCACCCGTGAGTCGAAGGCGGTGGCGCTCGGCGCGGGGACGCGCGGCGCGATCGCGCTGGTGCGAATCGGCAAGGCCATCGCGGTGATGCACGGCCGCGGCTACGTGATCCCGGACGACATCAAGGCCGCGGCCCTGCCGGTGCTGCGGCACCGCGTGCAGCTCGCCCCGGAGGTCGCGATCGGTGGGCAGGACATCGATGAAATCCTCCGCGGCCTGGTGGAATCCGTGCCGGCACCGCGCCAGTGACCCCGACCGGACGCTGCCTGTGGCTGCTGGCCGGCTGGTCCCTGCTGGGGCTGGCGGCCTCGCTGAAGGGCGGGCTGGTGACCGCCTGGTGGGTGGTCGGCGCGGTGCTGCTGGTCGCCTGGCTGGTCGACCTCGCGGTGCTGCGCTGGGCCAGTGCCGTGCAGCTCGAGCGGGTGCTTCCCGGTCGCTTCGCCCTCGGCGAGGAGGGCCGCGTGCTGCTCGACTTCCGCAACGAGTCGCCGCGCCGGCTGGCGGTCGAGATCTTCGACGGCATCCCCGAGGGCGCGGTGGCCGAGGCGATGCCGTGGCAGGGCCGGGTGGAGAAGGGCGGGCGGGCGCGGATCAGCCACCGGGTGCGGCTGATGGAGCGCGGCTTCGCCGACTTCCGCCCGATGCACCTGCGGGTCCTGTCACCGCTCGGTTGCTGGAAGTGGCGGCGGATCCTCGGGCGGATGGAGCAGGCCCGGGTCTACCCGGACTACGAGCCGGTGGTTCGTTTCGCCCTGCTGGCGATGCAGGCGCGGCAGGACCAGATGGGGATCGTGCGGCGCTCGCTCGCCGGCAGCAGCCGGGACTTCCACCAGCTGCGCGAGTACCGCGAGGGCGACCCGCTGGCGCAGATCGACTGGAAGGCCAGCTCACGCAAGCAGGAGTTGATCAGCCGCGAGTTCCAGGAGCAGCGCAACCAGACGATCGTGTTCCTGACCGACACCGGCCGGCGGATGCGGGCGCTCGACGGCAAGCTGCCGCAGTTCGACCACTGCCTGAACGCGATGCTGCTGCTGTCATACGTGGCGCTGCGACAGGGCGACCAGGTCGGCGTGCAGGCCTTCGGCGGAACCCGTCGCTGGCTGCCGCCGGTGAAGGGGGCGCACTCGATGTCGGTGCTGCTGAACCACCTCTTCGACTACCGCACCTCGCCGGAGCCGAGCGACTTCACCCAGGCCGCCGAGGAACTGATGGTGCGGCAACGGCGGCGGGCACTGGTCGTCCTGCTGACCAACCTCCGCGGCGAGGACGGCCCGGAGCTGATTCCCGCGCTGAGGATCCTGGCGGGGCGTCACCTCGTCATGCTCGCGAGCCTGCGCGAGGCGTCGATCGAGGCCGCGCGGCGTCATCCGGTGGGTGAGTTCCGCGACGCCCTGAGGTTCGCCTCGGCGGAGCGCTACGATGCCGAGCGGGCCGAGGTTCTGGCCGGGCTGAGGGGCTTCGGGGTGCTGACCCTCGACGTTCCGGCGGGCGACCTGCCGGTCGAGCTGGCCAACCGCTACCTCGACATCAAGGCGGCGGGGAGGCTGTAGGGGGCGGATGGCGGACGGTGGCGATCTGCCAGGCTGAAGGCCTGCGCCACCGGTGCGAACGGCCTCACGACGGCGGCGCAATCCCGCATGAAACGGGTGGATTTTGACGATCCCAAGGGCGGTTTGACCATCGAGACCGAAAAATGTTCAAAAAATCCGTGATGACGTAATGTCCGGATGGGGGGAATTCGGACATGATAGGGGCCCGATACGAGCTGAGTAAGGCTCGATGTCCCAAGCTCCGGGCGCTGGAATTCTCCCCCTCCAGCGCCCGTAGTTTGTACGCGGAGAGCGGAGAGCGGAGAGCGGAGAGCGGAGAGCGGCGCGGAAGGCGGAGAAGTGGGGCATTTTCATGGATTTGGGGGAAAATCGGACAAAAAAGCCGGGATCTACGCGATCGCGGCATGGCGGGTGGGGGAAAATCGGACATAATGAGCGGCGTAAGGGATAGCACTGCCCTCGAAAGAGGGCCCACGGGCGCTGGATGTTTCCCCCTCCAGCGCCCGTGGTCTTTTTCGGGGTGGCGGCTTTTCGGCCGGGGAGCTCCCAAGGGTCATGCCGGCCGACCCTGATGCCAGATCCATGATGCCGCTGGACCCATTGGGACCACCGAAGGGAAAACTGCAGATTGCGGGCATGCCGCAGATTTCGGGCGCATCTTCCAACCGGAGGGCAGCCGGGATGGCCGCCAGGCAAAACTGCGGTCACCAAGCTCGGACCAGGGAGTCCGTTGGTTTTGCAAGATGGGGATGAGACCGGGTGAAGGCGCCGTTGGGCACACTCAGCCGGACGGTCATCGCTCCGCCGACGTGGCGCCTGCAAGGCGCCGGTCCGTGCCATGGCGCGCGAAACGCGCCACTCCCATGGCGCGCGAAACGCGCCACTCCCATGGCGCGGGAAAGGCGCCACTCCGTCAGGCGGAGACGAACTGCTCCTTGAGCAGGGCCACGCCGTAGTCGCGGTTGAGGCGGGCGATGTGGTCGACGCTGATCTCCTTCGGGCAGGCGGCCTCGCACTCGTACTGGTTGGTGCAGCCGCCGAAGCCCTCGGCATCCATCTGCCGGACCATCGCCAGGGCGCGCTTCTCGCGTTCGGGCTGGCCCTGCGGCAGGTGGCCGAGGTGAGAGGCCTTGGCGGCGACGAAGAGCATGGCGCTGGCGTTCTTGCAGGCGGCGACGCAGGCGCCGCAGCCGATGCAGGCGGCGGCGGAGAAGGCCGAGTCGGCGGCATCCTTCTCGATCGGCACCGCGTGGGCGTCGGGCGCCGCGCCGGTGCGCACCGAGATGAAGCCGCCGGCCTGCTGGATGCGGTCGAAGGCCGAGCGGTCGGTGATCAGGTCCTTGAGCACCGGGAAGGCGCGCGAGCGGAAGGGCTCGATCCAGATCGTGTCGCCGTCACGGAACTTGCGCATGTGCAGCTGGCAGCTGGTGATGCCGCGCTCCTTGCTGTGCGGCACGCCGTTGATGGTCAGCGAGCACACGCCGCAGATGCCCTCGCGGCAGTCGTGGTCGAAGTGGACCGGCTCGCGGCCCTCGTCGATGAGGCGCTCGTTGACGATGTCGAGCATCTCCAGGAAGGAGGCTTCCTCGGGGATGTCCTTGGCGGGCAGGGTGTCGATCCGGCCGCGATCGTTCGGACCGTTCTGGCGCCAGACCTTGAGAGTGAGGTTGAGCTTGGACATGGTCGGATTACTTGTAGCTGCGCACGGAGGGCTTCACGGTGTTCCACTCGAGCTCCTCCTTGTGGAGCGTCGGCGGGGTGTCGACCCCCTTGAATTCCCAGGCGAAGACGTTGGCGAAGCGGGAGTCGTCGCGCTTGGCCTCGCCCGGCGAAAGGTAGCCCGACTTCACCTCCTCGTCATCCTCGGTGTACTGGTGTTCCTCGCGGAAGTGGCCGCCGCAGGACTCCTCGCGCTCGCGGGCGTCGAGGCACATCATCTCGCCGAACTCGAGGAAGTCGGCGACGCGGCCGGCCTTCTCGAGCTCCATGTTGAGGTTGCCGCTCTCGCCGGTGACGCGGACGTTCTGCCAGAACTCTTCGCGGATCTGCGGGATCTTCTCGAGCGCCTCGCTGAGGCCCTCGCGGTTGCGGGCCATGCCGCACTTGTCCCACATGGTCAGGCCGAGCTCGCGGTGGAAGGAGTCGACGCTGCGCTCGCCGTTGAT
>JAUIJB010000101.1 GCA_030430455.1 Verrucomicrobiia bacterium
CCCTACCGCGATCCGTGAAAAGAGGCATTGATGCCGGCATTAGACTTCGCTTTCCTCCTCCATGGCTCGGCAGGCCCGATACGAAGCTGCGGGAGCGATTTACCACGTGATGGCTCGCGGCGATGGCGGGCGCGATGTGTTTGAGGACTACCGGGATCGCTTCAAGTGGTTGGAGCGAATGGGGGAGGTGTGTGAGAAGTATGGCTGGCGGGTGCACGTCTACGTGCTGATGGGAAACCATTTTCATCTGCTGCTGGAAACGCCACAGCCCAACCTGGTGGCTGGCATGAAGAGGAAATGGGGGTCAGGCGACAAAAATCGCCAGCCTCGCCTCTGGCCGGATTGTTGCATGCTGCGCGACCGGTGCTTGTCAGAAGTTGTCGCCTGACCCCCAGTTCCCTGACCAGCGAGACGGTGAGCGGCGAGATGCGCACCCTGGTGCTGGAGCTGCTGCCCGGTCAGCCCACGCCGCGCGCCCACGCCCCGCTTTTTCCGCCAAGACTTCGGCGAGTGAGGCCTTTGGAGTGATGCCCCCGTCATTCCTCACCCGAAAGATGATTGATTCGAGCGGAAAAGTTGCTATTTGTGCAACATTCATTCCGAAATCATGCAGATCAGCCTCCCTCAGGAACCGATTCTCGACAGCGTCCGGATGGAGGATGCCTTGGCGGGGATCTCGGACCGGCGGGGAAAGATTGCCCGGCTGCTGGAGGCCGGAGAGCTGATTTCCCTGAGGCGCGGGCTCTACGCCACCCGACGCGACCTCGACCCAAGAAGCCTCGCGGGGCCGATCTACGGGCCGTCGTATGTGAGTTTCGAGACCGCACTCTCCTGGCACGGCATGATTCCCGAAAGGGTCAGCGAAGTCCTCTCGGCCACCATTCGGCGGGCCGCCTCGTTTGAGAACGGCTTCGGCCATTTCCGCTACATCGCTGTTCCAAAGCGGGTCTTTCCGGTGGGAGTCACGCGGGTCAGCCAGGGCGAGGTCCCCTTCCTGCTGGCCAGCCCAACCAAGGCCCTGGCCGATCGGATTGCGCGCGAACCGGGGTTTCGATCCATCGCGGATGTCGGTCGCTGGATCGAGGGCATGCGGGTGGAATGGGAAGAACCCTTGAGCCGCCGGCAGCTCGCGGATTGCGCCGAGGGCTACGGGCGTCCGGCCGTCCGCTGGCTGCTGCGCTTCGCGGAAAAGAACCACCTCCTCGATTCATGAGTCCCGCCCTCTCCGACATGCTCGACGCGTATCGCCCGGAGACTCCGGCCGATTTCCAGAATGCGACCCGCGAGATCGTTCAGGAGATCGCCCTGCTGGGGCTGTGGCGGGGAGGGTTCTTCCGGCATGCGGCGTTCTACGGGGGCACCGCGCTGAGGATCTTCCACGGGCTTCGCCGGTTTTCCGAAGACCTCAACTTCACCCTCGTCGAGGCGGATCGGGCATTGCGCCTGGAACCCTACCTCGCGGGGGTCGCGACCGAGCTGGAGGCGTGGGGTTTCACCTTCGAGGCGGAGTCGAAATCCGGTGGCGCGCGGACCGGCATCGAGTCGGCCTTTCTGAAAGGCAGCACGCAGCAGAACCTGCTCCACATTGGCGCGCCCGAGGAGCTCGCGGCGCTGCTGCCAAGCCGCCAGAAGATCCGCATCAAGCTCGAGATGGATCTCGATCCGCCCGGCGGCGCGACCACCGAAACCCTCACCCGGCTTCTGCCCACTCCCTATCAGGTCACCCTCTATGATCTGCCGAGCCTGTTCGCCGGGAAGCTGCACGCGGTGCTTTGCCGGGGGTGGAAGGCGTGGGCGAAAGGCAGGGATTTCTACGACTTCGTCTGGTATGTCGCGCGTGGTGTGGCCCCCCGTCTGGCGCACCTCGAGGCGAGGATGCGTCAGTCCGGGCATTGGGATGGCGCGGTGCTGACACCGGACGGCCTTGCGGATCTGCTCCGGGAGCGCTTCGCGGCGGTCGATTTCAAGCAGGCGGCGGATGAGGTGCGGCCATTTTTGCACGATCCGCGTGAGCTGGATCTCTGGTCGGAGGAGTTTTTCGTTTCCCTCATCGGCCGGGCGGTGGCGGGCCGTGGGTCTTGAAGGTGACTCGCGCGGCTTGCCTCGGGGAAAATGGGGTCAGTGTGCAAATCTTGACAGGTTTTCGATTACCTTTTTTTGTGGCGCTCCGTCAGATTTGCTTGAGTGATTGAGCGCGCATTTTGAGGAAGAGATGCTTGAGGTTGGTCATTCCGCATGCCCGGTGGATGAGGCGGGCGATCTGGTTGTTGAAGGCTTCGATGCGCCCGGAGGTGACGCGATGCTTGAAGTAGGCGGTGACCTCCTTGATGTCGCGCATGACCCCCTTGGCGAAGCGGATCATTGGCTCGATGCCGGAGGCCAGCACCGCATCATGCCAGCGGCGTATTCGGGCCCGTGCAGACCGGACGCTCGGCGAGTGTGTGTAGATCGCACGGAAGTCTTCCTTGAGGATGTAGGCGGTCGAGAGCTTCTCGTTGAGCCGGGTGATTTCGAGCAACCGGTCGCGACCGGATTCGTCGAGGTTCTCGCGGTTCATCATGAGCAGGTAGCGCGAGCCCTTGATGACCTTCTTTCCCTCGGCTTTCGCGCTGCGCCACTCGCTGCGGCGTACCTCGTCGATGGCCGAGTTCAGGTTCGCCATGATGTGGAAGCGATCATGGACGATTTCGGCCTTGGGCAACTGCTCGGCGAGCACGGAGCGATAGGCCCCGTTGCGGTCGATGCACACCGCGCGGATCGAGTTCTTCTGCGCCTGTGTGAGGGTGGCGAGGAAGCACTCCAAGCTTTCCTTCTTCTTGCCCTCGGCCATGTGGAGCAACTCGCCGGTCCGACCGTTGAGAACAACCGTCACGTAGCCGTGACCCTTGCGGACGGATTTCTCGTCGACCAACAGCACTTCGAGGCCGTCAAGATCAGGCTCGGGAAGGTCGGCCTCCAGGACATCGGTCTCGTAGCGGCGCACGGTGGCTTCGCTGATCTCGAACATCGCCGCCACGTTGCTGGCCGGACAAACCGAGGCCCAGGCCGCCACCAACCGCATCAAGCGCCACGTCGCGTTGCGGGTCGGGTGGACCTCCGGGGGGCGCGGCGTGCTGAGTTCCCGGCATCTCGGACAGCGGCCCTGCACGGCGGGCAGCGTAACCCAGACGGCTGTCTTGTCCGCAACCGGGAGGTCGAAGACGCAGATCCCACCCTCGCGAACCTCGTTGAGCGGCACCTGACAGTCCGGGCAACGAGGTTTGCAACGCCGGTCCCTGCGCATGGAGACTTGCACCCCGATCAATTCGACCCGAATCTTCTCCACGACACACCCGGCGAACTCGTACAATGCTTTGATGTTGAATGCTTTCACACGCCCAACTCAAGGCAGTCGCCGGGCGTGTCACGTCCAATAATTCGCGCAAGAACACTTCCGTCAGCACTCTCCGAACTCGACGAGATCAGAGAATCTGCACAATCAAGGCTGACGGAGCGCCTTTTTTGTCCGTTGTCCGTTGTCCGTTGTCCGGCGTCGATCATGGGAGGCGCGCCAAGGCTCGCTTCATGATCCGCCCAGGAGTTGCCCATGCCAGGCGCTTGTGTCGTGCCTTGCTCGACTTCAACTTGTCGCGCCGTAGCCTTGGCGAAGGCGGAGCGCCTCTTCGACAAGGCACAAGGCACAAGGCACAAGGCCGAGAACACAACGGACAAACGTCCCGGGTAAGCTCCTACTTGCAGCCGTCGCACTTGCCCGACTTGCCGGCGCGGCGACGTCGGCGGGCGCGGAGGATGAAGGCGGCGAGGGTCGCGATGACGACCCCGCCGGCGGCCCATTCCTGCCAGTCGCTCATGATCCCGCGATGAGGGAGCCGACCTGATAGACGACCAGTGAGGCGAGGGCCGCGAACAGCGACATGAAGACGAACTGGCCGATTGCCCACTTCCACGAGCCCGCCTCGCGCGCCACCACCGCGGTGGTGGGCAGGCACTGCAGGGCGTAGATGTAGAACACCAGCAGGGAAAGCACCGCCGGGATGTCGAACATCGGGCTGCCATCCGGCCAGGTCTCGGCGGCGATGCGCTCGCGGATGCGGTCGCGGGTCTCGGCCTCGTCATCGCTTTCATCGACGCTGAAGAGGACGGCCATCGAGCCGACAAAGACCTCGCGGGCGGCGAAGGAGGTGATCACGGCGGTGCCGGTGCGGCCGTCGAATCCGAGCGGGCGCACGACCGGCTCGATCGCGTCGCTGACGCGCCCGACCACGGTGTGGCTGAGTTGCTCGGCCGGGTCGTCGCTGTCCGACTTGGGGTAGGTCTGCGCCGCCCACAGCAGGATGACGATGCCGAGGATCACGGTCCCCGCCTTGCGCAGGAAGGCGGCACCGCGGTCGAGAACGTGGCGGAGGATGTAGCCCCACTGCGGTGCCTGGTAGGAGGGCAGCTCGAGCATGAAGTGCTGCTCGACCTCGTCGGGCCCGAGGCGGCCGCGCAGGAGGCGGGCGACGAAGAAGGCGGTCAGCGTGCCCAGCGCGTAGACGCCGAGCATGACCAGCGACTGCACCGCGGTGCTCTCGCGGCCGCCGAGCAGCATCGGGATCAGCAGGAGATAGACCGGCAGGCGCGCCGAGCAGCTCATCCACGGCGCCACGAAGATGGTGACCAGGCGTTCCTTGGCGGAGGGGATGGTGCGGGTCGCCATGACTCCGGGGATCGCGCAGGCGTAGGAGCTGAGCAGCGGCAGGAAGGCCTTCCCGCTGAGGCCGACGCGGGCCATGAAGCCATCCATCAGGTAGGCGGCACGGGCCATGTAGCCGGTGCTCTCGAGCAGCCCGATGAAGAAGAACAGCATCAGGATCTGGGGCAGGAAGATCACCACCGCGCCGACCCCCTCGATGATGCCCGAGGTCAGCAGGTCGCGCAGGTCGCCCTCCGCCATGGCACCCTCGACCACGCCGACCAGCCACTCCTGGCCGGCCTCGATCCAGCCCATCGGAACGCTGGCGAAGGAGAAGATCGACCAGAACAGCACGAACATGATCGCCAGGAAGACGAGCCAGCCGAGGACCGGGTGGAGCAGGACGCGGTCGAGACGGTCGGACGTGGTCTCGTGGTGCGCCGTGGCGCGGCGGGCGGCGACCGCGGCGATCCGGTGGGCGGTGTCGCGGCGCGCGGCGGTGTCGCTCCAGTCCCGCTGGCTTGGCGCGGGGAGGGGGGTGCGGAGCGACTGCTTGAGCTCGACGATCCCCTTGCCGGCATCGGCGCGGAGGGGAACCACCGGAACCCCGAGCTCCTCGGAAAGCTTGTCGGGCTCGAGCCGGAGGCCGTCGCGCTCGGCGAGGTCGACCCGGTTGAGGGCGACCACCAGCGGCTTGCCGAGCTCGAGCAGCTCGATGACCAGGGGCAGGTGGCGCTCGAGCGAGGAGGCATCGACCACCGCGATGACGAGGTCGGGCGCGGGCAGTTGCTCGATCTCGCCGTGAATGGCCCGGCGGGTGACCTCCTGGTCGGGGGAGTCGCCGTCGAGCGAGAGACAGCCGGGCAGGTCGACGAGTTCGAGGCGGCGGCCGTGCGGGGTGCGGAAGCTTCCCTGCTGGAAGTCGACCGTGATCCCCGGGTAGTTGCCGACCTTGGCACGCCCCCCGGTGAGGGCGTTGAAGAGCGTCGACTTGCCGACGTTGGGGTGGCCGACGAGGGCGACCAGTTCGGAGCGGTCCGTCATCCGGCGACTCAGGCGGCGACAGGCGAAACGAGGACCTGCTCGGCAAGTTGGCGACTGACCGCGAGGCGCGTGCCACAGACCGAGCAGATCAGGTTGCGGCCGTGGGCGAGCTTGCGGACTTGGAGCGACTCACAGAAACCCAGCTTGCGGAGTTGGTCGCAGCCGGGTCCGCTGACCGCGCGGATCTGGAAGTCACAGCCCACGCGCGCCTTCGAGAGGCTGGTCAGGCTGTCGAGTTCGAGATCGGGAATCCGGGCGGGCTTCATCGCTGGGCCAAGAGTCCTGCAATTGAGACAGGGTTGCAACAAGAAAAAGCTCGTGCTTGGCTTCGCGGAAGGGGGGGGCTCGGGTCGACCGGGTCATCCTGCGGGGCAAATCCTTGACCCAGCAGGTCCTGCGGAGTTTCTTCTGCTCGTCCGTGGAACGAGTCGATATCCCCAAGAAGACGATTTATCGGCTTTCGATCTACCATCGCTGCCTCAAGCGGCTGATGGAGAGGGGCGAGGACACGGTCAGCTCGTCGGCGCTGGCCAAGGTGGCGGGGGTGAAGCCGGCCCAGCTGCGCAAGGATCTCGCCTACTTCGGCCAGTTCGGCACGCGTGGCCTCGGCTATCCGGTGGAGCCCTTGGCGGGGATGATCCGTGACCTGCTGGGGCGGGAGCGGCTGCAACCGGTGATCCTGGTCGGCGCGGGCAACCTCGGCGCCGCGCTGTTGCGCTATCAGGGCTTTCAGAAGGAGGGCTTCGAGGTGGTGGCGGCCTTTGACGAGCATCCCGAGACGGCGCGCCAGCGCGGTATCGCGGTGCCGCTCCATGGGGCGGATGAACTCGAGGCCTTCATCGCGAAGGAGGGCGTCCGCATGGCGATCCTCTGCGTGCCGGGAAGCGCCGCCCAGGCGGTGACCAACCGGCTGGTGCAGTCGGGGATCCAGGGCATCCTGAACTTTTCCCCGGTGGTCCTCGAGACCCCGCCGGAGGTGGTGGTGAACAACGTCGACCTCGCCCTCGAGCTCGAGCACCTGAGCTTCTTCGTGCGTTGAGTTCGCGCGTTGACGATGTGCGGGGCAGGCGATTGATTGGCGGCAGGTGATGCGACTGGCGATTCCCGAGTATGCGATGGCCCTGGCCCACGTGGCCGCCCTGAGGTCGGAGGATCCCTACCGCAAGGTCGGGGCGGCCGCCCTCGACTTCGACAACCGGGTGATCGGCACTGCCTACAACGGCCTGGCCCCCGGCTTCGATGCGCCCGAGGGCTTCTGGGACGACCGCGAGGCACGCCAGAAGTTCATGCTGCACGCCGAGGTCAACCTGTGCAGCCTGTTCCGCCGCGGCGAGGCGCGCCTGGTCGCCTGCACGACGCTGCCGTGTACCTCCTGCATGCAGACGCTCTGCGCCTACGGCATCCGCGAGGTCTACTATCGCGACGTCTACCGGGCCTCGGACGCCCCGGAGGTCGCGGCGATGTACGGGGTCAAGCTCGAGCAGGTGCGCGACTACCCGCTGACCGGTGGCGTGCCGACGCCGGCCTGATACGCCATCCACGATGGCCGTCGGCCCCTTTCGGACCATCGTAGGGGAAGTCGCGGATTGCCGCAGATCCCATCATCTGCGTCCATCTGCGGTTTCCTTCCCTGAATCCTATCGAGTCAGGTTGTTTCGTGGAGCTCGTATGAGCCGGCCTGAGCTGGCCGGGGAGGGCGACGCTCCGTCCGCCGTGACGGGATGCCGGTTTCTGCGCTGCGCGAACCGCCCTTGCGCCGCGTCCGCCGGGCATTCACCTACTCCTCGACGCCTTCCTCCTCGCTGAGGGGACCGCCGAAAAAGCTCTTGATGTAGCCGAACTCCATCATGGTGTCCTGCCACGGGCTGAGGATCTCCGGGCGGCGGAAGATGCGCCGCGCCCTGGCGATCGCGGCCTGGGCTGCCACTTCGTCGTCGTTCTCATAGGCGACCGCGGCCTCGGCGTAGTAGGGGTAGGGGGAGTCGTCGAACTCGTCGTACTTCTCCGCCATCGCCTCGGCTTCCTCGGTCTTGCCGAGCTTGAGCTTGGAGAGCAGCAGCTTGAACTCGACCAGCCGGCTGAGCATCAGGTCGTTGCCGTCCGAGACCATGGAGAGCACCTTGGCGAGGGCCTTCTCGGCCTCCACCCAGTTGTGGGTGACGAAGTGGATCTCGGCGATGTTGAAGAGGATCCTCGAGTCATTCGGATTGAGCTCGTCGGCGCGCTTGAAGTGCTCCATCGCCTTGTCGAAGTTGCGGAACTCGGTCTGGCAGGCGCCGAGGAGGTTCTCGATGTCGGGAGAATCCTCGAAGATCGCGCTGGCCTTGGAGAGCTCGTCGATGGTCTCGAAGATCCGCTTTTGGTTGAACAGCTCGCGGGCCTTGGTGATGTGCTTGCCGAACTCCTGGCGGCGGTCCGCCGGAAGGTTGAGGAACTCCTCCTGCCACTCCCGGAGCCCGGCCGTGGATTCCGGGGAAGGGGTGGTTTCCGGGGTGTCGGCTTCCTCGGCGGCGGCACTGACGGCAACGGCGGGAAAGACGAGGAGGGCGGCGAGAACGGGAAGGAGGCGGAAGGCTTTCATGGATGCTTGGCAGGAAGCCTAGCGCCGCCGGCGGCTCGCTGCAAGCCGCGCATTAGCGGCGGTAGAGCCCCTCCCGGGTGATGAAGGAGGCGACCTCGGGGTCCAGGTCCGCCTCCGCCGGCCCGCCGCGGGCGATGCGCTCGCGAATCGAAGTCGCGGACACCGGCAGGTCGACCTCGAGCGGGTGCCAGCGCCAGCCGGGGCGCGAATCGAGCGGGATGCCGCCACGGGTGATGACGATGAACTCGACCACCGCCGCGAGCCGCTCCGGGTGACGCCAGCGGGGCAGGGCCTGCCACTGGTCGGCACCGAGCAGCCAGAACAGGCGGGCGGCGGGGTGACGCTCGCGGAAGTGCTCCGCGCTGCGGTAGGAGTAGACCGGCTCCGCCGCCACCAGGTCGTGGTCGTCGACCTCCGCCCACGCCAGGTCGCGCGTCGCGAGGCGGATCATCTCCATGCGCTGCCGTCCCGTCGCCCCCGGCTGGTCCTGCTTGTGGGGTGACAGCCGGCACGGCAGGAAGACCACCCGGGTGAGGTCGAGGGCGCCGACCGCGGCGCGGGCGATGCCGGTATGGCCGAGGTGGATCGGATCGAAGGTGCCACCGAACAGGGCGATCCGGGTAATCCCGGAAACTTCCGACGGGGATTTCTCGGAGATTGCAACGGGGCCATCGCTCACCCGCACAGCAAGTCAGTTACCGCTTCCGGCCGCAATCCCGATCATCGAGCGTTCCGCCCCCAATGATCCATGGGATCCCGGCCGGGTGGGGGGAGTTCACTCGCCGGCGGGCACCCATGAATCGGGCTGGGTCAGGTTGACAGTTCGGATGAGCAATGCGATCGAGGAATATTGAGTTCGGGGGTGATCGGTATTGCCGTGGTGGAACGATTGGCCATAGTGGCCCTGCCTCGTCTCGGTGTGGTTTCGGGTGATCTGGGGGGAGAGCCCGGACCGCCCGGGGCGGGGTCTATTTGTTTCGCGAGGTCCATTGCGACCGAATCGCATCTGCGCGGGAAGGGCGAATTGCAGCTTGCCCCCGCCCGGCGCTTCCCGGCAGCATCCCGCCACCTCAGCGGCGGCTTGGCGGAATTGGTAGACGCGCTCGACTCAAAATCGAGTTCCTCTGGAGTGTGGGTTCGAGTCCCACAGCCGCTACTCCCGCTGGCAGCTGACCGGGCGACGGATGATTGGCCGGCAGACGAGAGGCCGGCAGACGAGAGGAATGGCGACACCAAGGACCATCGGAATCATTGCGGGAAGCGGGGCCTACCCGGGGACCTTCGTCGCCAGCGCCCGGCAGCACTCGCCGGAGACGCGCCTGGTGGTCGCCGCCTTCCATGACGAGACCGACCCCCGCCTCGCCGACGGGGTCGATGCCTGCGAGTGGTTCCGCGTCGGCCAGCTCGGCAAGATGATCCGCTTCTTCCGCAAGCAGGGTGCCGGCGAGGCCCTGATGGCGGGACAGATCGCCCCCAAGAACCTCTTCAACCTGCGCCCGGACCTGCGCACGTTGATGCTCCTCGCCAAGCTCAAGGAGCGCAACGCGGAGTCGCTCTTCGGCGCGGTCGCCGGCGAACTCGAGCGTGAGGGAATCACCCTGCTGCCGGCGACGACCTTCCTCGAGGACCGCATGCCCGGGCCCGGGCCGGTGTGCGGGCCGGCGCTGGACCAGCGCCAGCTCGACGACGCGGCCTTCGGCTTCCGCATCGCCAAGGAGACCAGCCGGCTCGACATCGGCCAGACCGTGGTGGTGCGTCATGGCACGGTGCTGGCGGTCGAGGCCTTCGAGGGCACCAACGCCTGCATCCGTCGCGGTGGCGAGCTCGGCCGCGGCAGGAACGTGATGCTGGTGAAGGTCTCCAAGCCGAACCAGGACTTCCGCTTCGATGTCCCGGTGGTGGGTGCGCAGACCGTGCGGACCTGCCACGAGGCCGGCGTCCACGCGATCGTCGTCGAGGCCGGCAGCACCCTGATGCTCGAGCGCGAGGAGGTCGCCGAGCTTTGCCGACGCCACTCGGTGTCGCTGCACGCCTGGAGCGGCGAGTGATGCTTGACGGTGAGGCGGGGGCGGGGGCGCAAATGGACGCAGAGGGACGGTGGGGAGTGCGGGCTTCGCTGCGGTTTCCGGATGATGGCGTTTGGTGGGTCACTCGGGCCTGGCTGGCATCCCTCCGGGATGCGTTTCCATTCGCATCTCCTTCCGGGGGTGTCGCTGCGCTCGACCCCCGGTTAATGGCTCCGATCCCTCCGGGATCGCTCATCTCGCTCCCATCCCGGGAGGGACGACAGCCATTGGCCGGGGGTTGAGGAGCAACCCGACGACACCCCCGGGGCTGGTCGCAGTTTTTCATTCCGACCCCGGCAGGGGTCGCAGCCACGCCTCATGCGGCTCCACCGGTCCCGCGAGGGGATGAACTCCAGCCGCTTCCGTTCAACGGAGTCACTTCGGCCGGTGCGGCTCGAAGGTCATCGCGCGCTCGTGCTCGCGCGCCTTGGCGCGCTGGCGCGCCTCGCGGTGGAAGTGCTCCTGGGCCCGGAAGGCCTTCTCGCCCTTGGCGGGCTCGAGCCGCTCCGAGCTGCCGTTGGGCAGGATCAGCGAGGCCTGCCGGTTGTCGCGGAAGTAGGTCTCGAGGATCCTGGCCAGGCGGCGCTTCAGCTTGGGCTCGGCAATCGGCACCATCAGCTCGACCCGGCGGTCGAGGTTGCGGCCCATCCAGTCGGCCGAGGCGATGTAGACCTCGTCGTCGCCGCCCTGGTGGAAGTGGAAGATGCGCGAGTGCTCGAGGTAGCGGTCGATGACCGAGACCACCCGGATGTTGCGGTTGCGCTTGTTGTTGCCGGTCTTGAGGCAGCAGATGCCGCGCACGTTGAGCCGCACCGGCACCCCGGCACGGGACGCGTCGTACAAGGCCGCGATGATCTCCGGGTCCTGCAGCGAGTTCACCTTGGCGGTGATCGACGCCGGCTCGCCCTGGCGCGCCCGCTCGGCCTCGGAGTGGATCAGCGACAGCAGCCGCGGCTTCATCTCGGTCGGCGCCGGGACCAGCCGCTGGAACGCCAGCAGCTTCGACCGGCCGGTGACCGCGTTGAAGAACAGCGAGGCGTCCGAGCCGTAGTCGGGCCGGCAGGTCAACAGCGAGATGTCGGTGTAGAGGCGCGCGGTCGACTCGTTGTAGTTGCCCGTCCCGAGGTGGACGAAGCGGCGCAGCCGGCTGGCGTCGCGGCGCACGATCAGGCAGATCTTGGCGTGGGTCTTGAGCCCCTTGACGCCGTAGACGATCTGCACGCCGGCGCGCTGCAGCTCGCCGGCGCGGTGCAGGTTGCGGGCCTCGTCGAAGCGGGCCTTCAGCTCGATCAGCACGGTGACCGTCTTGCCGTTCTCCGCGGCGCGGATTAGCGCGTCGATGACCCGCGACTGCCGCGCGGTGCGGTAGAGGACCTGCTTGATGGAAACCACCTCGGGGTCGTCGGCCGCCTCCTCGAGCATCCGCATGATCGGCTCGAAGCTCTCGTAGGGGTGGTGGAGGAGGATGTCGCCGCGCTCGATCGCGTCGAAGATCGACTCGCCCGGGGCGATGTCGGGCGAGGGGAACGAGGGCCAGTCGGGGTCGCGGAGGCGGTCGTGGCCCGGCAGGAAGGCGAGGTCCATCAGGCCGCCCAGGTCGAGCGGGCCGGACATGCGGTAGACCTCGCGCGTGGTCGCGCCGCAGATCTTCTGGATGACCCGCGACAGGTCGCGTGCCAGCGGCACCGGCAGCTCGAGCCGGACGGTGTCGGAGATCTTGCGCGCGGCGAGGACGTCCTCCATTTCCCCGGCCAGGTCGATGGCGTCCTCCTCCTGCACCGCGATGTCGCCGTTGCGGGTGACGCGGAAGCAGCCGGTGGCGCCGACGCTCTCGCCGGGAAACAGGGCCGAGGCGTACTGCGCGATGACATCCTCCGCGAGCACGAAGGTCTGGCCCGCGTCGGAGGTGGTCACCGCGATCAGCCGCGGAACGCTGTCGGGCACCGGGATCATGGCGAAGCGCGCCGCGCCGGTGTCGTTGTCGACCAGCCGGCAGGCCACCGTGATCCGCATCGCGGGAAGGGTGGCGCCGGAGTCGTCCTCGTCGAGGCCCAGCGGGGTGAGCAGCGGGAGGATGTTGTCGTGGAACACGGTGGCGACCTGCTCGGCACCCTCGGAGGCCAGCGCGGCGGGCTTGGCGATGCGGATGTCGGCCGCCTCGAGCCCGGGGATGAGCTCCTCCTTGAGCAGGGAATACTGGTCGGCGATGAACTGCGAGACCCGCCGCCGGATCGCGGTGATCTGGCGGGTCGGGGTCAGGCCCGAGGGCTCCGGCTTGTTGTGGCCGCTGCGCTTCATCAGCATCAGCCCGCCCACCCGGACCTGGAAGAACTCGTCGAGGTTGGAGGCGGTGATGGCGAGGAACTTGACGCGCTCCAGCAGGGGCAGGTCCGGGCGCAGCGCCTCGTTGAGCACGCGCTGGTTGAACTCCAGCCAGGACAGCTCGCGGTTGATGTAGGGAAGGCTCATGGATGGACGGTGGCGGACGACGCGGATTGCGGGGTGGAGAACCGCGAATGGACGCGAATCGACGCGAATTCCAAGCGGAATGGAAACAGGGCGCCTGTCCCTGCCGGCGATCCCGCCGCCTCCCGGACGGTGAGCGGTTCCGGGAGCCCTGATTGGCGTTCATACGCGCCCATTCGCGGTTTCAGAAGTGTCGGATCCATGCGCTAGCTTGCTTCGTCGATGATCACCTGGAGCCCGAAGACCTGCTCGAAGAGGTCGCCCTTGGACTGCATGGCCAGGCGCTCGACCGCGGCATCCGAGATCCCGGGCAGGCGCAGGAGCATGCGGCGGGCCCCGCGGTCGATGCTCAGCTCGATCTCGTCGACCCGCTGGTCGTGGGTCCGCTCGAGCGCGTCGGCGACGCGCAGGATGGCGGCCAGCTTGGCGACGCGGATCCGGTCGGCGGTGTCGAGCTCGCGGTAGATGGCGTGGTCCGGCCGCGGGCCGGAATGGCGGTGGTAGCGGGCGACCAGCGCGACCATCGCGACGTCGCGCCGGTCGAGCCCGAAGATCTCGCTGTTGAGGATGATGTACTCCGAGTGCTTGTGGTGGGCCCGCGGGCTGATGAAGGTGCCGACCTCGTGGAGCAGGGCGGCCACGTGCAGCAGGACGCCGTCGTGCGCCGTCATGTGGTGGAGGTCGGCGAGGCGCCCGAACAGGTGGCTCGAGATGCGCGCGACGTGCTCGCTGTGCCCCGGGTCGGTCTGGTAGCGCGAGGCGAGCACGCCGGCCGAGCGGACGACCTCCTGGTCGAAGGTCTCGATCATCCGCGGGCTGACCAGCAGGTCCTGCAGCAGGCCCTGCTCGAAGTCGCTCGCCGGGATGTGGACC
>JAUIJB010000102.1 GCA_030430455.1 Verrucomicrobiia bacterium
TGTCGCCCCCCACGCGGGGGGCGCGGATTGAAACTCAGTAGGGATGCGGGGGGATTACACGTGTCGGGTCGCCCCCCACGCGGGGGGCGCGGATTGAAACATGTTCTTTGCTTCGGTTCCACGGGTCACACCCGGTCGCCCCCCACGCGGGGGGCGCGGATTGAAACGTCACGCGGCGGCAGTGCTCGATCAGCTCATCCTGTCGCCCCCCACGCGGGGGGCGCGGATTGAAACCGCCTCAAGATGCCCGCCTTCCCCGGCTGGGATGGTCGCCCCCCACGCGGGGGGCGCGGATTGAAACCAGACAGCGGCAAGACATTGGCTCGGAAGTCCCACATCATCCCCTCACACGGGCGCGCGCACAATAAAGCCCTTTCGTGCAGAGTGAGGACTTTGAGATTGTCCACCCCACCCGGGTGTTCGCACAAGAAAGCCCCCCCGGGGGGATAGCCAGTAGCCGGTAGCCGGGGATGTGCTTGAAGGGAACCGGGCGCTCTCCAAGCACTTCACTGCTCACTGCTCACTGCTCACTGTTCTCCGCTCTCCGCTCTCCGCACTTCACCAAGCCGCGAGCCCAGCGGCCACCTCCGCCTCGACACTACTTTCTACTTTCTACTCGGCACTTCTCGACCACCTCGCCGAGTTCATCCTCCCTGGCCTCGATTTCGCGCACGCGCTGGATCTGGTTGCGGGCGCGGTCGAGGTTGTGGCCGTCGTGGTGGATGCGAAAGTAGCGATCACCATCGAGGTGGTCGGCGAGGAAGCGCATCGCCACCTCGAGCGTGATCAGCTTGCCGGCAAAAACCAGCTCGCCCACCTCCCCGGCGGTGAGGAAGTCGCCGGCGCTGGACAGGTAGCCCTCGACCAGGCCGCGGAACAGGCCGCCATCGAGCGTCACCCGATCGAGGTCACGCTCGTCCTCCGCCGCGCCGAATGCGGCGGAGCGGACCAGGTCGCCGAAGTCGAACACGGCCGAGCCCGGCATCACCGTGTCGAGGTCGATGACGCAGGCGGCGAGGCCGCTCGACTCGTCGATCATCACGTTGTTCACCTTGGTGTCGTTGTGGATGATCCGCCACGCCAGGCGGCCGGACTCGAGGCCCTCCATCAGCCGGCTGCATTCATCCGCCCGGCAACGGACGAAGTCGACTTCCGCCGCCACGCCGGCAAGCCGGCCGCAGGCGTCGCGCGAGACCGCCGCCTCGAGCGCGGCGAGGCGCTTGCGGGTGTCGTGAAAGCCCGGCAGGACGGTCTCGATTTCGCCGGCCGGCAGGTCACTGACGAGGTGCTGGAAGGCGCCGAAGGCCCGCGCCGCCTCGCGCGCGAGGCCCGGGCTGTCGGCCTCGTCATGGGTCCGGCAGCCCTCGATGAAGTTGTAGCAGCGCCAGATCCCGCCGCCGGGCCCCTCGACCCAGCTGCGACCGTCGCGGGCCGGGTGCAGGTGGAGGGTCTGGCCCCCATGGTCGTGGCCGGTGCGCAGGACCTTGTCGTTGATGTGACGGGTGACGCGCTCGACGTTCCTCATCACTGCCAGCGGATCGGGAAAGACCACGTCGTTGATCCGCTGGACGACAAAGCGGCGGCGCCGGCCGCGATCGTCGAAGCTCACCCGGTAGGTCCGGTTGATGTGGCCGCTCTCGAGGACATCGGCGCCGGCAAAGCGGCCGGCAACCGCAAAGCGGGAGACGATCGCCTCGAGTTCGCTGGCCGCCGGGTCATCCATCGCGCCGCCAGCCTGATCGCCACCGGCCAAAGCTCAAGCCCGCCCTGTGCCGGCTGCGCCGGAGACGACAGACGGAAGACTTGAGCCCCGCCCGCCTGATCACCACCGGCCAGAGCTCAAGCCTGCCCTGACGGTGGGACCAGGATGGATTGGATGGCCGGGATGGTCTTCCCATCGGACCGCAGGCTTCAGCCTGCCGAGTCGCCCTTGCGCCACGCCTTCACACCTCATGGCCGACTGAAGTCGGCGCTCCGATATGCCCCACCATGGGCTCCCCACTGGATACTCCTCCCCGTGATGGCAAATGGGAGATGGGAGATGGGCTTGAGGAGCGCCTTGCTCGACTTCAAGCGCCTCTTCGACAAAGGACAAAGGACAAAGGACAAGAAGCCCGCCACTTCACACGAGCCCGAACCCATCTCCACTCTCCGCCACGCATTCAAACCTCAAGGCCGACGGAAGTCGGCGCTCCGGTCGTGCCATCCCGCCGCCAGGCGCTTCACCATCTGGGGGAACAACCACCAGTGGGCCGGCAGGACGAGCATCCAGTAGGCCCGTCCCAACAGCCCCTGGGGCCGGAAGGTGGCGGTTTGCGAAAGCTGCTCGTCGCGGACCTCGAACTCGAGCCAGGCCTCGCCCGGAAGCTTCATCTCGGCATACAGCATCAGGCGGCCGGCCTCGCGGTCGGCCACCACGACGCGCCAGAAGTCCAGGGCATCCCCGGGGCGCAGCTGTTCCGGGTCGCGCCGGCCGCGCCGCAGGCCGGCCCCGCCGAACAGGCGGTCGATGGCCCCGCGGATCTTCCAGGCCCAGTTCATCGACGGCCACCCGCGGGCGCCGCCCAGCGACCACAGCGCCGCCACCACGTCCTCGCGCGGGGCCCGCAGTGGCATCCGCTGGCGGTCGCTGAAGACCCCGTGCTCCGGGACCTTGATGGCGTCCATGAAGCTCGGGTCGAGGTTGCCGGCCTCGAGCGAGCCGATCCAGCTCGACGGCACCCGGTTCTGGGCGATCCGCGACAGCGCACGCTCGACCGCCTCGCGGTAGGGAATCAAGCGGAACCCCGACGGCGCCGGCGGCGGCTCGCCGGAGCAGACGGTCTCGTTCTTCATCGAGTCGACCAGTGCCTGGGCGAGCTGGAAGCGGGTGGTCGTCACCAGGTAGAGCCACCACGACGACAGCCGCGGGGTGAGGAAGGGAACCGGGATGAACCAGCGCCTGAGCCCGCGCACCCGGGCATAGCCCTCGAGCAGGTCGCGGTAACTCATCACCTCCGGCCCGCCGATGTCGTAGGTCCTGCCGGCGGTGCCCGGCTCGTCGAGGACCCCGGTCAGGTAGTCGATCACGTTGCGGATCGCGATCGGCTGGCAGCGGGTGCTGACCCAGCGCGGGCAGATCATCACCGGCAGGCGCTCGGTCAGGTCGCGGACGATCTCGAACGAGGCCGACCCCGAGCCGACGATGATCGACGCGCGCAGCACCGTGCAACCGGCCTTGCCCCCGGAGAGGATCTCCTCGGTGTGCAGGCGCGAGCGGAGGTGCTCGGACAGCGGCTTGCCCTCGTCGATCAGGCCGGCGAGGAAGACGATCCGCGGACACCCGCAGCGGTCGATGGCGCCGACGAAGTTGCCGGCCAGCCGGGCCTCGCGCTCGGCGAAGCCCTCGCCCGAGCCCATCGAGTGCATCAGGAAGTAGGCGGCGTCGAGGTCGGTGGGGAACTCCGGCAGCGACTCCGGCTCGAGGAAGTCGCCCTCGAGCACCGCCAGCCGGTCGCCCGCCCGACTGAAGTCCTGCGCCGGAAAGCGCCGCTGGTCGCGCACCAGCACCGTGACCCGGTCGCCCTGCTCGAGCAGGATCGGCAGCAGGCGCAGGCCGATGTAACCGGTCGCGCCGGTCACCAGCAGGTGGCGTCCCCGCGTCGGCGCGGCCATGTTCATCCCGCCTGGTAGAACTCCTCCCAACCCTTCCGCGGCGGCGGACCGGCGAGCAGCTCGTTGGCCCGGTCGTTGCCCTGGAAACGCTTCGTCGCGCGGTCGAACACGAGGGCCTGGTTGAGCCGCTGGCAGATGACCCCGAGCATCAGCACCTGGGTCAGCTCACCGCCGATGCGGAAGGGCGAGCGCGTCGCCTCCCCGCCCTTGCAGGCCTGGATGAAGCTGGTCATGTGGTCGAACTCCGGCGCCTCGGCCCTGAGGTCCTCGCGATGATCGAGCATGGTTTCCTGCGGCAGCAGGCGCGACACCTGCTCGTGGGACGCGCGCTGGATGAGGAACTCGCCGTCGCGGCGGTGCAGCAGCGTGCCGGCCTCGCCGAAGCGCGGCGGTGTGCGCCCGGCGGCCGAGAAATACTTCCGGTCGACCTCGGGAAAGCAGTCGTTGCCATCGTGCCACAACAACTCGCAGGCGGGCCGGCCCGGCCCGCGCTCCGGGAACTCCATCCTGAGGCGCGAGGCGAGCGGGAAGGTGACCGCGTTGTGGTCTTCCAGCGCCAGCGGCTCGATCCGCTCCGGCAGGCCGAGCGCGAGGAAGTCATGGGCGAAGTCGATGATGTGGGCACCCCAGTCGCCGAGCATGCCATTGCCGTAGGCGTGGAATCCGCGCCAGTCAAAGGGATGCAGCCGCCGGCTGTAGTCGTGCACCGGCTTCGGCCCGCACCACAGGTCCCAGTCGAGCGACTTCGGCGGCGACTCGCCGGTCGGATAGTCGTGGATCCGCTGGTCGGCCTCCATGAACCAGAGGCTCGGGGTCTTCCAGGCCTCGATCTTGACGATGTCGCGGATGATCCCCTTCTCCACCAGGTGCTGGAACTGGACGGAGCCCGCCGAGGTGTGACCCTGGTTGCCCATCTGCGTCACCACGCCGAAGCGGTCGGCGGCGCGCATCAACAACTCGGCCTCGTGGAAGGTGTGGGTCAGCGGCTTCTCGACGTAGACATGCTTGCCCCGCCGCATGGCATCGATGGTCGCGGCAAAGTGGGTGTGGTCCGGGGTGACGACGCTCACCGCGTCGATGTCGTCGCCCATCTTGTCCAGCATCACCCGGAAGTCGGCGAAGCGCTTCACCTCCGGGTGGTTGCGCAGGTTGGCATCGACCCCGGGGGCCTCGAAGTCGACGTCGCAGAACGCCACCGGAATCGCGTGACCGCCGCTGCACAAGCCCGGGACCACCGCGGCGGCGCGCCCTCCCACGCCGATGCAGGCGAGTTGGACGCGCTGACTCGGCGGCAGGTTCCCGGCGGCATCGGCGCGGCCGAGGGCGAGGTAGGACGGCATCACGCTGAAGCCGAAGGCGGCGGCGGAGCGCTTGAGGAATCCGCGCCGGCCGGTGCCGGTCGCGGACGGTGGAGAACCTTGGGGGGGCGTCGCTTGCTTGCTCATCGGATCGTCGGTCGGCGTCGGCTGGCGTGGGTCGCCGGCGGCGCCACTCTCGGCGATTCCCCGACCTGAGGGCAAATGGAGATTGGCCCGCGAAAGTTTACCCTGGGCCGTGACAACCCGCCGGGTCGGCGATTCGATCAAGGGCCCAACGACCCAACGAAAAGGGGCCACACTTTCGTGTGACCCCTGAATTTCGTCATGAAATTTTTTGAGACCCTGGGGACCGCTCCCCTGAAGACGGTGTAAGAATGCAGAAAAATGGGGGTCTTGTCATGTCCCTAAATATTGGGACAAGCGGCGGGCTTTCCGGGAGCCCTTGATTTTCGGGGAATCGGGCCGATTTCCGCCGGAATCCTTGATTATTCAGGACAAATCGAGCTGCCCGCGCCGGATCGCCTCGCTCACGGCGGCCGGGAGGCTGCGGACGTGGAGCTTGTCGAAGCTCCGCTTGATGTATTCGGTCACCGAATACTGGCTGAGTTTCAGCTCATCGGCGATCTCCTGGCGGGTCAGCCCTTTGGCGGACAGCTGGAGCACCTCGCGCTCGCGTTCGGAGAGCGCCTCCTCCTCGGCGATCGGACTGAGCTGGCGGAAGGTCTGCAGGATCATCCCGGCGATCTTCGGGTCCAGCGGGGTGCCCCCGGCGAGGACCTCCTCCATGGTCTCGATGAGTCGCGTCGCGCTGCCCGCCTTGACCAGGTAGCCGTGCGCGCCGGCCTCGAGCGCGGCGAAGACCTTCGACTTGTCGGTAAAGGCGGTGAGCACGAGAACCTGCACCTGCGGCAGGCGCTCGCGGATCTGGCGGATGCCGTCGATGCCGCTCATTCCCGGCAAGCCGAGGTCCGACAGGACCATGTCGGCCTCGAGGCCGCCATCGATGGCCTCCAGCGCGTCCTCCATGGTCGAGAACCCGCCGACGCACTGGTAGCCGGCGCGCTCCTCGAGGACCATCGAGACCGACTCGCGGAAGTCGGCGTGGTCCTCGATGAGGATCAGCCGGATCGGCCCCTTCCGCGCCGCGCCTTTGGCCGGCGCGGCGGCGTCCCCGCCCGCCTTCGCTGACCTGCCTGTCGACTTCCTTGCCATCGGGGCGGAAGGCTAGCCCACCTTGAGCGCGAGGGAAAGCAGAGCTTGATGGTGCCGGGCCCGTGCTCCACCAACTCGGTTTGGCGAAGCCTAATGGCGTCCGAGCGGGATGCGCAGCTCGAGGCGCGTCCCCTGCCCCGCCTCCGATTCCACCGTGAACTCCGCCGCGAGCGCCTCGGCCCGCTGCCTGAGGGCCCGCAGGGTCGAGCTGCGCGACAACTTCTCCGCCTCGATCCCGCAGCCGTCGTCGGCGACCACCAGGCGGAAGCTGGCCTCATCGACCGCCACCGTGATCTCGGCGGTCTCCGCCTTGGCGTGACGCAGGATGTTGTGGAGCGCCTCGCGGTAGTAGAGGAACAGGTGGCGGCTGGCCTCGTCGCTCAGCTCGAATTCCCAGGCCGCCTCGTTGGCGTGGAACTTCCAGTCGAGCCGCTCGAGCATGATCGAGCCGGTCTCACGGAGGTGCTCGACGGTGCCGATGCGGTGCCCCCCGGTCGGCCGCAGCAGCCAGACGATGTCGCGAACCGCACTCACGGTCTCCGCGGCGATCCGCTGGATCCTCTTGAGCTCCTCGGACCCGCCGGAGCGGCCCTCGGCCAGGTCGGCGAACATCTGGATGCTGCCGAGGTTGCTGCCGACCTCGTCGTGAAGGTCGCCGGCGATGCGCTCGCGCACCCGCTGCAGCTCGCGCTTCTCGCGCACCCGGTAGCGGATCGGCAGGGCGACCGCGAGGAAGGCGCCCAGCGCGGCGAGGACCACCGCCGCGGCCAGCCCGGCCTGGCGCCAGCGGGCGTGGATCCGCGCCGCCTCGACGACCAGGGCGTGGCGGCGCTCCTCGAGCCCGGCGCGCACGCCCAGGGCCGCCAGCCACTCGCGTGCCGGCACCAGGCGCCCGTCCGGCCCGAAGCCGTCGGCGAGGCTCGCGGTGCTCCAGAAGCGCAGGCCGGTGGCGACCACGTTGCCCATGCCGTCCGGCGTGCGCACCTTCGCCCCGGCGGCGACGTTGTCCTCGCCGGACAGCACCTCGATCTCGCTCAGCGCGAAGAAGGCGGGGTAGTCCTCGAAGGCCTTCCACAACTCGGTGGCCTCGATCCGGAGGTAGCGACCGCGGCACGGCTCGAGCGGGATCCGCACCGGGTTGTGGCCCGGGTTGCGGAACTCACGCCGGGCCGAGTGCAGCACCCTGCCGCGCGGCAGGGGCTCCTCGCGGACCTCGATGTTCAGCCGGCGCGGGAACCCGAAGCCACTCGGCAGGTCGGAGGTCGGGCGCTTGGCGGGAAACAGGCGGATGGCGTCGAACTCGCGGACCTCGCCGAGGTCGAGGTCGAGCCGCGCGGACTGGTCGGCGCGCTGGCGCCCGGCCGACAGCCAGCCGATGTCGCGATGCTCGCCCGCGGGGACTTCCGGCAAGCCGAGCGGTGTCAGGCCGTCGACCAGGTACTCGTTGCGCCACTGCCACGGCGCCGGCGGCGGGGTGCCCGTGCGACTCTCGACCGCGGCGCCACCGGCCAGGTTGTGCTGGCCCGAGAAGACGAAGGCCTCGGCCCAGGCGTGGACGAAGCGGTCGGCCATGTCGTCGTCGACCCGCAGCCGCTGGGCGGACACCCGCAGCGCGCTCGCCTCGACCGGCTCGTCGAGTTCGAAGACAAAGGGGTGCCCCTGGCGCACCGGGTTCGATCCGACACCGTCGAACTCGGCCACCACGGCCACCGGTTCGCCGGCGGCGTCGAGGAGCTCGACGCGAAAGGCATCCGGCGTGCCGAACTGGGCGTCGAGCCCGGCCGCGGTGTAGCGTCGCGCCGGAACCAGCGCGACGAAGTCGACCGCCGCCGGCTCGTCCCAGCGCACGCTCACGGCGTATTCCATGTCCTCGCCGGGCTCGGCGGCGAGGTGGAGCACCGCAAAGCCACCGGTCCCGCCCTGGTCGCTGATCGGGATTGCGGGAAGCTCCGGCAGACGGGCGTCGATGGCAGCGATCTCGCCGTCGATCTCGCCCAGCCTGGGGGTCATGGCACGGGCCAGGGCCTCGTCCCAGGACGCCGCCCGCGCGCCGCCGCAAAGGGCCAGGCAGAGGGCCAGGCAGGGAGCCGACCAAAGGCCCGACCCGGGAGCCGGAAAGCCCCTTCCCAGCCTGCAGGCGCGGTCTCGCTTCATCCGGCCGGAGCCTAACCGGCGCCCCTGCCATTGCAATCCGCGCGTGCCCCGCCCTCCCGCACCCCGCCCGCTCCGCGGCGGCACGCTCCTGCTTCACCTTGCCTGCAGGCGATGCGCCGCTAGTTTCGTCAGCAGGAACCACCGACCCCGAACGCCATGAGATTCCACCTTCCCCTCGCCACCCGGCTCATCGCCCTGCTTGCCCCCGCCGTCGCTCCCGCCGACGACTGGCCCCACTGGCTCGGCCCCGAGCGCGATGGCAGCTGGCTCGAGGCCGGCATCATCCAGGAATTCCCGGAGTCCGGCCCCGAGGTCCTGTGGCGTGCCGAGGTCGCCCACGGCTACAGCGGGCCCGCCGTCGCCGATGGCCGGGTCTACGTGAGCGACTACCTCATTCGCGACGGCGAGGTGGTCAACAACCCGGGCAAGGCGATCGCGCTCAAGGGAAGCGAGCGCACGCTGTGCTTCGACTTCGAGTCGGGCATGCTGCTGTGGGAGCACGCCGAGGAGCGCGACTACGAGTTGTCCTACCCCGGCGGACCGCGGGCGACGCCCACCGTGGCCGACGGCAAGGTCTACGTCCTCGGTGGCATGGGCCACCTCGCCTGCCTCGACGCCACCACCGGCAAGCCCGTGTGGGAGGTCGACCTGCCCGCGAGGTTCGGCGCCGAGTTCCCGATCTGGGGCTACTCCGCGCACCCGCTCGTCCACGGCGACCTGGTCATCACCATGGCCGGCGGCGAGGACAGCGCCTGCGTCGCCCTCGACAAGGACACCGGCGAGACCCGCTGGACCGCGCTCGACTCGCCCGAGCCGGGCTACTGCCCGCCGAGCCTGATTCGCCACGGCGGCAGCGAGCAGCTCATCATCTGGACACCCAGCGAGCTGGCATCGCTCAAGCCGGAGACCGGCGAGGTGTTCTGGACCCAGCCGCTCAAGCCGAACTTCAACATGTCGGTCGCCGCCCCCCGCAAGACCGGCAACCTGCTCTTCGCCAGCGGCATCGGCCGCGTCGCCGCGCTCTACGAGCTCGACGACGAGAAGCCAGCCGCCCGCGTGGTCTGGAAGGGCCGACCCAAGACCGCCGTCTACTGCTCGAACAGCACGCCCATGGCGGTGGGCGAGACCCTGTTCGGGGTCGACATCGACACCAGCCATTTGATGGCCGTCGACCTCGCCGACGAGGGCGAGCGGCTGTGGGGCACGACGGCCCCGGTCACCGGCAAGGAGGACGACCGCGGCAAGCGCCATGGCACCGCCTTCCTCACCCGCCACAAGGGGTCCGGCCTGTTCTACCTCTTCAACGAGCTGGGCGAGCTGATCATCGCGCGGCTGACGCCGGAAGCCTACGAGGCCATCGACACGGCGAAGCTGCTCGAGCCGACCAACGAGGCCTTCGGCCGCCCGGTCGTCTGGTCGCCCCCGGCCTTCGCCGGAAAGAGCATCCTGGTGCGCAACGACAAGGAGCTGCTGCGGGTCGACCTCGCCGCCGACTGATCCGATCCGGCCTCAACGCTGCGGGAAGAACCTTGCCACCACCGCCGCGTCGGGCGGGCGGGTGGCGAGGGACCCGATGACCATCCCGAGGGCACCGGCGACCCAGCACACGGCCACCGGCATCACACCGCCGAAGACGGTGAGCTCGCCACCGAAGCCCGACCTCTTGAAGAGCACGAACCAGGTGATGGCGGTCGCGATCACGCTGAGGTAGGCGCCGACCTTGGTCGCCCGTCTCCAGTAGAGCGCCGCCAGCACCAGCGGCGTCAGCGCCGCGAAGCCCGAGAAGCTCCACACCGCGAGGTCGAAGACGTTCTGCTCGAAGAGCACCAGCGAGAGGATGTAGGTCAGCGCCACGATCGCCACCACGAAGCCACGCGCCATCAGCAGGATCGCCTTGTCGGAGTACTCGCGCCTGGCCCGGTGGAGGACGATGTCGTTGGTGAAGATCGTCCCGAGACAGAGGAACTGGGAGTCGAGCGAGGACATGATCGCCGCCAGCACGCCGGCCGTGACGAGCCCGACGATCACCGGGTCCTGGACCAGCACGCCGACCATCTTCGCCAGCACCGCCCCCGGGGTGGCGCCCTCGAGGGCGGGGACTCCGGTGGCCCACACGCCGATCAGCACGCAGGGGACCCAGACGATGGCGATGCACAGCGGGTGGGCGATCACCGTCAGGCGGAAGGTCTTCGCGCTGCGCGCGGTCAGCCAGTGCTGGAACAGGTGCGGGAACATCCCGACGCTGAGCGGGATGAACATGTAGGTCAGGAAGGTCACCTTGGAGACCCCGGCCTCCCCCGCGGGAGTCCGCACCAGGTGTCCGGGGTCGGCGTTGGCGATCGCCTCGCCGAGCCCGCCGAGCCGGTTGGAGATCAGCGTGAAGGCGAGCACCCCCATCGCCATGAAGACCAGGGTCTGGAAGGTGTTGGCCCAGGCCGCGGCGCGCGACCCGCCGGCGAAGATGTAGCACAGCACGACCAGGCAGATGACCGCACCGGTCAGCCAAGGCGGGATCGCACCGTTGGTGGCACCGAACAGCTCGGGAAACATCCCGGGGTTCGGCCCCTTCGGGCCGGTCAGCCCCATCATCGTCTTCGAGGCGCCGATCACCCCGATGAGCAGGTAGGGCACCACCAGCATCACCAGGATCGGGAACAGCAGGTAGCCGAGGCCGCTGCTCTGGAAGCGCTTGCGGAAGAACTGGATCTGGGTGACGTAGCCGTGCCGCTTGCCGATCGCCCACAGGCGGATGCCGATGACGAAGAAGCAGGCCGCGTGGATCAGCCCCGAGGACGAGGCCATCAGGCCGTAGGTCCCGACGCCGATCTCGAAGGCCTTGCCGGTGGAGCCCACCAGCGCGAAGGCGGTCATGGTCGTGCCGAAGACCGACATCAGCAGCATGAAGGGCCCGATCGAGCGGCTGGCGACGAAGTAGTCGTTGCTGGTGCCGCGGAAGAAGCGCTTCGACCCCAGCGCGAAGGCCAGCAGCAGGCCGAGGTAGGCGATGATGATCCAGATCGAGGTCATCGCCCACCTCCCCCGGCTTCATCCGTCTCCTCCTCGGGCTCCTCCGCCCAGGCCTCGAGCCGGTCCGGCCAGCCGAACCGGACGACCACCGCCCAGAACACCGCCGCCACCAGCGAGTAGCCCGCGTGGTAGGCCAACCCGACGGGGAGGAAGCCGAACACCAGGTCGGCGCGGTCCCAGTTCCAGTTGTCCTGGTGCAGGGCCGCCAGCACGACGAAGGCGACGACGAACGCGAGGGTCGGCCCTTTCATGATCGAAGGAGCCCCCGCCTACTTCGCGATCGCGTAGAGGTGGGTCATGGTGGCGACGTAGAGGGTGTCGTTGGCGACCACCGGGCTCGAGTAGATCGACCCCGGGAACTCGACGACGCCGAGTTCCTTCTTCTCCTTGCCGGCCGCGAGGATGTGCAGCTCGCCGTCCTCGGTCGTCAGGAAGACCTTGCCGTCGGCCACCAGCGTGGACGACCAGACCCGGCTGAGGGTCTCGTGCTTCCAGTAGGCCTCGCCGGTCTTCGCGTCCAGGCAGTGGAGGTCGCCGTCATACTCGGCACAGAAGACCAGCCCGTCCGCGATGCTCGGCGTCGAGATCGAGCGCCCGATGTCGTCGAAGGTCCACTTCGCCTTGCCGCTCAGGTCGCCGCGCTGCGTCGGGTCGATGCAGTTCAACCGCCCGACGCCGTCGCCGTGCTCCGGGTCCTGCCCGATCACGGCGTAGACCAGCCCGTCGGCGATCACCGTGGTGCCGATCACCTCGCTCGGCCCCTTGTAGGTGGCGTACTTGATCGGCTTGCCGTCGGACTCGCGGTACTCCGGCGGGTTGCAGTCGAAGCGCCACAGCTCCTCGAGCACCGCGAAGCCCTCCTCCTCGCTCATCTTCGGCTCGGGATTGAAGCCGTAGGTCCAGCCGTCGCCGCCGCCCCACACGAGCATTCCCTCGCCCGCGACCTTGGCGTGGGCCGGGGAGCTCCAGCTGGCGTGGAGCACCCGCTCCGAGACCCCGGAGACCTCCTCGCCCATCAGGCGGCCGGTGTTCTTGTCGAGCGCCACCAGCGACGGCGCCAGCGGCGCCGGGATGTTGGTGTGCGACCAGTCGACCCCGTTCGAGGTCGCGGTGAAGAGCATGTCGCCGACGATGAGCGGCGAGCAGCTCGAGACGTTGTGCGGGAAGACCCCGAGTTCCTCGCGCATGTCGTAGAGCCACAGGATGTCGGCGTGGCCGCCGCTGATCTCGACCGGCTCGCCGTCGGCCGACATGTAGCTGGCCTCGTCCTTGAAGGGACCGTCGTTGCCGTCGGTCATGCCGTCGATGTCGAGGCAGGCGACCTCGCCGCGGTTGGTCACCACCCACAGGCGGTCCTTCTCGACCACCGGGGCGGAGCACAGGCCGACATACTCCCAGTCGCTCACCTTGCCCGCGCCGAGCTTCGGCACGATCATCTGCCAGAGGAACTTGCCGTCCTTCTCGTCGAAGCACATCAGGACCCCGCGGTCACCGGTCTGCTTCGGGTCGCGCGGCACCTCGTTGTTGGTGCCGACGAAGACCTTGCCGAAGGCGACCGTGGGATTGCCGTAGGTCTGCGAGCCCAGCTTGGCCGTCCAGCGGACGTTCTTCGCGTCCGCCAGGTCGATCGTCTCGCTCTCGTCATCGAGCTCGCCGGTCTCGACCTCGGTCGGAAGGTTCTTCGCCGTGCCGACCATGTTGCGGTTGGGCGTGCCGCCCCACATCGGCCAGTCGGCCCCGCTGGCGGGGATCACGGCGGTGGTCGCGGCGAGGGTGCAGGTCAGGAGGGTGGTCTTCATGGGACGGCTGGGGCTCGTGTTCGGATGGCCTGAATGGCTTGTGCGGAGATCGGTCACTGGGCGGCGGTGAGCTTGATGTTGTCGATGTAGACGCGCTTCAGAGCCTGCGGCGAGAAGGCGAAGACGGCGGGCGAGCCGTGCGGCTGGCAGTGTTCGA
>JAUIJB010000142.1 GCA_030430455.1 Verrucomicrobiia bacterium
CCCACGCCTTCCTCGTCACCTTCAAGGACAAGGCCGGCCTCGAGACCTATCTCCCCCACCCCGACCACCAGGCCTTCGTCAAGGGCCTCGGCAAGCACATCGACGATGCCTTCGTCTTCGACTACGTCGCCAAATAGCACGGTGGCTGCCCCGACCTGTCGGGGCAGGCCGTCCCCGCGGCTTCCAGTCGCGTCCACTCCTTCCGCATGAGCATGTCGTCCTCCCGTCGCCTCTTCCTCGGCACCTCCGCCGCCGGCCTCGCCGCCGCCTTCGGCACCCGCGTCTCCGCCGCGGAAACGCCGGACGCCCCCGGGTTGCGCACCCCCTTCATCTACCCCTTTCGCATCGGTGAGGTGGAGGCCTGGTCGATCTCCGACGCCAATCTGATGCTCAACGAGGGCCTGGACCTGATGTGGCCACGGGAGGAGCACCCGCGCATGACCGAAGTCATGCAGGCCCACGGCGAACCCGGTGGCCCGCTACCGCTCTACGTGAACGTGCTTGTCCTCCGCCACGGCAAGGAGGTCATCCTCTTCGACGCCGGCTTCGGCGGCCCGATCCGCCCGCGCCTCGGCTGGCTCGCCGACGGCCTCGCCGCCATCGGGATCACCCCCGACCAGGTCACTGCCGGATTCCTCAGCCACGCCCACGCCGACCACCTCAACGGCTTCGTCGCCGACGGCAAACCCACCTTTCCCAACGCCGCCTTCCACCTGCTGCCCGAGGAACTCGACTTCTGGCGGGGAAAGGACCCCGACTTCTCCAAGTCGAAGCGCAACCAGCAGCAGCTGCCCGGCATGATCCGCGAGGTGCGGAAGCACTTCGACATCCTCGAGCCCGTCACCTCCCCCGTGAAGGACGGCGACCAGCTCTTCGGCGGACTCGTCACCGTTCACGCCGCGCCCGGCCACACCGCCGGCCACGCCTGCTTCCGGATCAAATCCGGCGACGACGAGCTGCTCCATCTGATGGACCTCGCCCACCATCACCTCCTGATGTTCGCCGACCCGGCGTGGACCATCGCCTTCGACCACGACCCGGCGCAGTCGGTGGTCACGCGGAAGAAGTTCTGGGCCGAAGCCGCCGCCAAGCGGACCCGCTGCTACGGCTTCCACCTGCCGTGGCCCGGACTCGGCCACATCCTCGCCGACGGCCCCGGCTACCGCTGGTGGCCCGAAGCCTGGCGGTGGCAATAAGGAGAGCGGCTTTGCAAGCCGCTTCATCAACCCACCCCGAGCTCAACCCTTCGCCGCCTTCGCCATCCGCTTCCGCTCGTGCGGATCGAGGATGCGCTTGCGGAGGCGGAGGTGAGCCGGCGTTGCCTCCACAAGCTCGTCCTGCTCGATGTACTCGATCGCCCGCTCCAGCGAGAAGCGCTTCGGCGGGCTCAGCTTCGAGGTCTTGTCCTTGCCGGCCGAACGCATGTTGTCGAGGTGCTTCTCCTTCACCGGGTTCACCGGCAGGTCGTCGGCCCGCGGGTTCTCACCGACCAGCATGCCGGTGTAGACCTCCTCGCCGGGACCGATGAACAGGATCCCCCGCTCCTCGAGCGCCTGCAGCGAGTAGGTCGTCGACTGGCCCTTCTCCATCGACACCAGCGTGCCGGTGATCCGGGTCGTGATCTCGCCCGCATGCGGCGCGTACTCATCGAAGAGGTGGCTCATGATGCCGTGACCCGAGGTCAGGTTCACCAGCTCGCTCTCGAAGCCGATGACACCGCGCGTCGGGATCTTCGCCTGGATCAGCGTCCGGCCGCTGGCCTCGACCTCCATGTTCTCAAGCACGCCCTTGCGGTTGTTCAGCACCTTGAGGATGCCCTGCGAGTACTCGTCGGGCGCCTCGACGTAGAGCGTTTCAAAAGGCTCGAGCAGCTGACCGCCCTCGTCGCGGCGGTAGATCACCGTCGGACGCGAAACCAGCACCTCGTAGCCCTCGCGGCGCATCGTTTCGACCAGCACCGCGATCTGCATCGCGCCGCGCGCCGACACCTTGAACACGCCGGCCTGGTTGGTCTCCTCGACGTGAATGGAAATGTTCGTCTTCACCTCGCGCATCAGGCGGTCGAGGATCGCACGGGAGGTCACGTGCTTGCCGTCCTTGCCGGCCAAGGGGCCGTCGTTGATCGAGAACTCCATCTGCACCGTCGGCGGATCGATCGCGACGAAGGGCAGTTGCTCGGCGTCCTCGCTCGCCGCCAGCGTGTCGCCGATGTCGATGTCCTCGATGCCCGCGGCGATGCCGACGATCCCGCCGGCGCTGCCGCCCTCGGAGTCGTGCGTCGCCAGGCCCGAGTAGGAAAAGGTCTTCAGCACCTTCGAGCGCTGCTTGGTGCCGTCCTTGCGCAGCAGCCAGACGTTGTCGCCCTTCTTCACGCTGCCGCCGAGCACCTTGCCGACCGC
>JAUIJB010000143.1 GCA_030430455.1 Verrucomicrobiia bacterium
GGACCTCCGACCGTCTTCTTGGTCCACGCCATCATCGCCTTCATCGCCTCCTCGAAGCGGGTCCCGATCGGCTCCCTCGGGGCCAGCACCCGCAACCGCTCCGGATGATCGTCGCCGAAGCACACGCTCCGGGTCCTTCCGATCAACTCACCATCCACCTCCAGCGGCACTTCGCGGTCGGCATCGACCTTGAGCGCCCGCGATTGGAAATACGCGACCGTCGAGCCGTCGAGGTCGACCTTGCCCAGCGCGCCGCGCAGCGAGTCGAGGACCAGCTTGTAGCCGGCCTCCTTGAAGACCAGCACGTCGAGCTTCGCGTCCTGGTTGTCGGCGCGGTGGAACAACTTGAACTGTCCGCCGTAGAGCGAGCCGTTGCCCGCGAGCACCGCGACGCCCTCCTCGCGTTGACCGTCGTCGCCGGTCACCACCATGCGCGGCGGCTTCTCGCCGAGCACCTTCACCGCCGAGAGAAGGTAGGCCAGCGGCCCGAGCACCTTCTTGCTTTCCCAGGTCGTTTCCTCGATCACCGCCGCGTCGAACCCCACCCCCGCCATCTGCACGAAGGGCGTGCCGTTGGCCTCGAAGAGGTCCACCTCCTTGACGTTGCCCTCGAGGATGACCTCGAAGGCCCGGTCGAGGTGGTCGTAGGGGATGCCCAGTTCGCGGGCGAAAACGTTCATCGTCCCGGTCGGCAGCACGCCGAGCGCCGTGTTCGAACCGGCCAGACCCTGGACCACCGCGTTGAGCGTGCCGTCCCCGCCGGCCGCAATCACGATCGGCTCCCGGTCCTCCGCGAACTTCCGCGCCAGCGCGTGCGCCTCCTCACCCGAGCGGGTCGCGTAGAGCGCCAGCCCGGCGGCGTTGTCCATCAGGAACTCCAGCGCCCGGCGGCCACGCTGACTGCGCGCCTTCGGGTTGAAGAGCACCGGATATCTCGGCGGCAGTTCCATCGCGCTCATTCAAGGCCGCCGCGACCGACGTCGCAAGCACCGAGCGCCACCTGCAGGCGTTCGACCGGCAGGCCCATCACGTTGTCGAACGCCCCCTCGATGCTCTCGACCAGCATCTCTCCGTGTTCCTGGATGCCGTACGCTCCGGCCTTGTCCAGCGGATCGACCCGGCCGAGGTAGGCCTCGATGACCTCGTCGCCGAAGTCCTTGAAGCGAACCGCCGTCGTCTCGTGAAAACAGTCGGCCACCCCCTCCGGCCCGACGACGCAGACCCCCGTGCAGACCACGTGCTCGCGGCCCGAAAGCCGTCGTAGCATGGCGCGCGCCTCGTCCAGGCTCCCCGGTTTCCCCAGCGGCTTGTCGTCGAGATACACCAGCGTGTCCGCGCCGATGACCGCCGCCCCCGGCGCCTCGACCGCCCGCGCCTTCAACTCGGCGTTGCGTTCGCAAAGCTCATCGGGAGCCAGGGATTCGTCGTGCAGCTCCTGCGCCGGCGATGGCCTCACCTCGAACTCCAGGCCCGCCGCTTCCAGCAGCTCCCTTCGCCGCGGAGATCCCGATGCCAGAACGATTTTCACCGGACCTGCCTACCCAGCCAGGCGGCGACAGGCAAGCCCCGCTAACGCAAATCACTTGCACTTCCGTCAGGAGTCGTCATCGTCCCCCCATGCGCACCGTCCTCTCCATCCTCGGCGGCCTCGTCCTCGCCTGTCCGGCCGCGGAGCTCAAGGTGGCCACACTCCACCCCCTGCTCGCCGATCTCGCCCGAGAAGTCGGAGGCGAGCGGATCGAGATCGTCGAGCTGGTCGGCAAAACCGACGACCCGCACGATTTCGAGCCGACGCCGGAGAACCTGCGTCAGGCGAGCGACATGGACCTCTGCCTGGCCTCGGGCAAGGGTCTCGAAAGCTACCTCCCCTCGCTCCGGACCCTGCTGCCCGACGGCACCCGGCTGGTCGAGATCGGCGAGTCCCTGCCCTCCGTCGCCGGATCCTGCGATCATCCCGAACACAATCACGAAGGCGAGGTCGACCCCCACTGGTGGCACTCCATCGACGCCTTCCGGCGCGCCGCCAGCGTCACGGCCGTCACCTTCGCCGAAGCCGACCCCGACGGCGCCGACGACTACCGCCGCCGCGCCCTCGAGTACCGGCAGCGACTCGATGCCCTCGAGCGCTGGACGCGACGCCAGGTCGCCCGCCTTCCGGCCGACCGCCGCGTGCTCGCCACCGCCCACGCCGCCTTCGGCTACTTCTGCCACGACTTCGGGTTCACCGCGCTTCCCGTCCAGGGACTCAACCGCGAGCAGATGCCCGATGCGAAAAGCCTCGCCGACCTGGTCGACCAGATCCGCGACTCGGGGGTCCCGGCCGTCTTCCCCGAAGACACGTCCAATCCGAAGACGCTCCAGACCCTCGCCCGTGA
>JAUIJB010000009.1 GCA_030430455.1 Verrucomicrobiia bacterium
ATCAGGCGGATCGTGGCGGAGTTGAGGATCTCGTAGCGCACCGGATTGCCCCAGGGGTCGGAACCGAGCTCGCCCACCTCGGTCGCGGCAGGCGGGGACGATCGGCCGCGGGCAAGCGCGACGATCCGGCCGGCCGACGCGCGGAGCGCATCCTCGCCCGGGATCTCGATGGCGAGCAACGCGCCGGAGGCCAGCCGGGCGATGAAGTCGTCGCCGGTGCCGGTGACGCCATCGTGGCCGGCCAGGATGACGCTGCGCGGCGAGTCGCGCCAGTCGTCGTCGAGGGCGTCGATCGCCGCCTCGAGCTGCTCGACGGCGGGCTGCGGCGTGAGGATGAAGTGGTTGATCCCGGCGACCAGCAGGTTGCCCATGGCCACCGCGCCGAGGTAGAAGCACATCACCAGCGACTTCATCGTCTTCGGCGCCTGGGTGTAGGCGAACTCGAGGGCGACGATGGACACCATGACCTCGGAGGCCGTGAGCAGGGCGTAGGCGAGGACCTGCCAGCCGATGTTGGGGCGGCCGCCGGCGTCGATCCACTGCTGGATCAGCGCGACCAGGGCGAAGGAGGTGGTCATCACGAAGAGCCCCAGCCCGATCTTGCGCAGCGGGGTCAGCGGCCAGACGCGGTGGATCAGCGGGTAGAGGACGTAGGTGAAGAGGGGGATGAAGGTCAGGACGAAGACCGAGTTGATCGACTGGACCTGCGAGGGCAGCCAGTCGTGGCCAAGGAAGTTCCGGTCCATGTCCTGGGCCTGGAAGATCCAGGTCGACCCGGTCTGGTCGAACAGCGCCCAGAACACCGCGACGAAGAGGTAGAGCGGCAGCACCTTGAGCAGGGTGAGGAAGGCACCCTCGCCCAGTTCCCGGAAGAAGCGTCCGCGGGCGGGCGGGACGTGGATGAAGCGGTGGCGGCCGAGCCAGAACACGAGGGTGGCGATCGCCATCAGGACCCCGGGCACCCCGAAGGCCCAGTGCGGCCCGTGCCACTCGAGCAGCCAGGGGGTGAGCATCATCGACACCGCCGCGCCGATGTTGATCGAGAAGTAGAACCAGTTGAAGATCCGCGGCAGGAGGTGGGCATTGCGCACGCCGAACTGGTCGCCGACGTGGGCCGAGACGCAGGGTTTGATCCCGCCGGAACCGAGCGAGATCATCAGCAGGCCGGCGAAGAGCCAGGCGGGCGAGTGGCCGGCGGTGCCCATCAGGGCGAGCGCGCCGTGCCCGGCGCAGTAGACCAGCGAGAGCAGGATGATGGTGCGGTACTTGCCGAGCAGGATGTCGCTGAGGAGGGCGCCGAGGAAGGGGGTCAGGTAGACCGCCGTGTTGAACAGGTGGACCCGCGCGACCGCCTCGGGCTCGGCCATCGGCGTGCCGGGTTGCCCGTCCATCAGGTGGAGGTAGTTCGCCATGAAGACGGCGAGCACCGCCTTCATGCCGTAGAAGGAGAAGCGCTCGGCGGCCTCGTTGCCGATGATGTGGGGCACGCCGGAGGGCATGCCCTCGAGCTCGGCGGGGGAGGTCCGGTAGGCTGGTCGGGCGGCGGTCATTCGTCAGCGGTCAGCGGTTCGGGCCTCTGCAGGTGCTTCGGCTCTTGTTGGGATGGGCTTCGTGCTTGGTTGAGCTTGAGGAACGCCCGGCTCGGCTCAAGCTCAACCCGGTTGCTTCTGAATCGCGGCGAAAGCCGCGGACGCTTCCACAAAGCACGAAGCACGAAGCACGAAGCACACCGGGCAAGGCGCTACCAGCGGATGGCGCCGGCGGCCCAGGTGAGGCCGGCGCCGAAGACGACGAGGACGACGTGCTCGCCCTTCTTGATGGCGCCGGAGCGGTTGGCTTCGTCGAGGGCGATCGCCACCGCCGCCGCGGAGGTGTTGCCGTACTTCTGCAGGTTGGTGAAGACGCGGTCGTAGGGGACGTCGAGCCGCTCGGCGATGGCGTCGATGATCCGCAGGTTGGCCTGGTGGGGGACGACGAGCGCGATGTCCTCCGCCTTGAGTCCGGCGCGCTCGATGACCTTCTCCGCCGACTGCTTCATCCGCGTCACGGCGTGCTTGAAGACCTCGCGGCCGAGCATGGCCAGGGTGGCGAGGCGCTGGTCGGCGTTGTTGATGGTGATCGGGCAGGCCGAGCCGCCGCCGGGAATGTTGAGCAGGCGCGTCTGGCGCCCGTCGGTGCCCATCTCGGTGGCCAGGATCTCGCCGTCGCCGGGCTTCTCCGCCTTGCGCAGCACGGCCGCACCGGCGCCGTCCCCGAACAGGACGCAGGTCGAGCGGTCCTCCCAGTTGATGAAGGCGGAGAGCTTCTCCGCACCGATGATCAGGGCGTTCTCGAAGGCGCCGTCGGAAATCAGCCGCTTGGCGATCTTCATGGCGTAGAGGAAACCGGAGCAGGCCGCCGAGATGTCGAAGGCGACCGCGCCCTGGGCGCCGAGGTGCTGTTGGACGTAGCAGGCGGTCGCCGGGGTGAGGGTGTCGGGGGTGATCGTGGCGACGATGATCAGCTGGATGTCGGCGGCCTCGATGCCGGCCTGCTCGAGCGCCTTCGCGCCGGCCTTGGCCGCCATGTGGGAGGTGAACTCGTCCTCGGCGGCGATGCGCCGCTCGCGGATGCCGGTGCGGGTGACGATCCACTCTTCGGACGTGTCGACGATCTTCTCGAGGTCGGCATTGGTCATGACCTTTTCCGGCAGGTAGCTGCCGGTGCCGGCGATGCAGACGGGGATCCCCTCGCTCATGGGGGGCGAATCTGGAGGGTCGCGGACCTGCTGGCAAGGGGGAGTTTGGCCGGTGAAAGTCGCCCGCGCCCGGGGATTGGGATTGAGTCGATCGCCGGTATTTCGGAGAAGGCCCGCGCATGAAAATCCTGGTAGTGGGAAAAGGAGGCCGCGAGCACGCCCTGGTGCGGGCGGTGGCCGAGTCGCCGGGGGATCACGAGCTCTACTGCTTCCCCGGCAGCGATGCGATCCTCGAGCTGGCCCGGCCGGTCGGTGCCGACGACCTCGGCTCGCTGGTCGAGTGGATGCGGGTCAACGAGGTCGACCTGTGCATCGCCGGCGAGGAGAGCTACCTGGTCAAGGACGAGGGGCTGGCCAACCTGTGCCGGCAGCACGGGATTCCCTGCTGGGGGCCGCCGAAGGAGTCGGCCCAACTCGAGGCCTCGAAGGAGTTCGCCAAGGCCTTCCTCGAGCGCCATGGGATCCCGACCGGCAGGGCGGTGACGGTGGGCAGCCTGGAGGAGGCCCGCAAGGCGATCGCCGGCGAGTACCCGGTGGTGCTCAAGTTCGACGGCCTGGCCGCCGGCAAGGGGGTGGCGGTGTGCCCCGACGAGGCGACGGCCGAGGCCTTCCTCGACGAGGTCTTCACCCGGCAGCGCTTCGGCGCCGGTCGCCTGCTGGTCGAGGAGTGCCTCAGCGGTCCCGAGGTCTCGGTCTTTGCGGCGGTGGTCGACGAGGGCTGCCTCGTGTTCACCCCGGCGCGCGACTACAAGCGCATCGGCGAGGGTGACGAGGGCCCGAACACCGGGGGGATGGGCGCGGTCGCGAGTCGCCAGCTGGTCTCCGCCGAAGTGCTGCAGCGCATCGAGGACGAGATCGTGGTCCCGACGGTGGCCGGCCTGGTCGCCGACGGACTGCCTTACCGCGGCTTCCTCTACTTCGGCCTGATGCTGACCGACGACGGCCCGAAGGTGATCGAGTACAACTGCCGCTTCGGCGACCCCGAGTGCCAGGCGGTGATGCCGCTGGTCGAGGGCGACCTCGCGGATTTCTGCCACGCCGGGGCCGGCGGCGAGCTGAAGCCGGAGCTGCTCCGCTTCGACGAGGGCTGGAGCGTCTGCGTCGTGATGGCCTCGGCGGGATATCCGGAGGGCTCGCGCTCGGGCGACCGGATCGAGGGCATCGACGAGGTCGAGGCCACGGGCGCGGCGCGGGTCTACCACGCCGGGACCCGTCGGGGCGCGGACGGTTGGGAGACCAACGGCGGGCGCGTGATGGCCGTGGTCGCCGGTGGGGCGACGCGCGAGCAGGCGGTCGAGGCCGCCCATGCCGCCGCCGACCAGATCCGCTTCGATGGCTTGCAACGCCGGCGCGATATCGGGAAGCTCCACTTCGAGGACGGCGGGGCACCGACAAGTGCCTGAACCGTCGACCACCGAGAAGCACATGACCGGCACCCTGGGACCCGACGACATCGCGGCAGGCATCGAAGCCCTCGCCAAGGTGATCCGCGAGCGCACCGACGGCAGGCCGATCGCCCTGGTGGGGATCCGCAGCCGCGGCGACGAGGTCGCCGAGCGCGTCTGCACGATCCTCGCCGAGGACGACCGCGAGCTGGACTTCGGCATCCTCGACATCTCGCTCTACCGCGACGACTTCGCCCACCTGCACGAGAACCCGAAACTGCAGGGGAGCGAGATCGACTTCGACCTCAACGGCCGCCACCTGATCCTGGTCGATGACGTCCTGTTCACCGGCCGCACGATCCGGGCGGCGCTGGACGCGCTGTCCGACTACGGGCGTCCGGGGAGGGTCGAGCTGGCGGTCCTCATCGACCGCGGCCACCGCGAGTTGCCGATCCAGCCCGACTACGTCGGCATCCCGCTCGAGACGAGCCGCAACGACCACGTGCTGGTTTCCTTGCAGGGGACCGACGGCGAGGACAAGGTGGAGATCAAGGAGAAGACCGAGCCGTGAGTCCGCTTCCAGAACGCCGCAAGACTGCCGAGGAGCTTGCCGAGCTGCGCAAGTCGCTGGGGATTCCCGGAGCGGCGGCGGACACCGGACCGGCCGGCGAAGCATCGGCTGAACCACCGGCTGGGTCGCCGGAGGAGCCGCCTCGCGAGGCCGGGGCGACCGAGGCGACGGCAGCGAAGGCGAAGGAGGCGAAGGAGAAAGAGCCAGCCCGGCCGGCCGCCGGTGCGGCCGGGGACTCCAACCAGGATTCCGCGGAGCCCGACGCCGAGGAAGCCGTGGTCCTGAAGCCGGTCCGTTCGTTGAAGCGGTCCGAACGGGCCGCCCCGATCCATCCGCCGAAACCCGTGGCGAGCGAGTCCGGCAAGCTCCCGGCCCATCGCCACAGCGAGCGTGAGCTGAGGGAGCTGCGCATGAGAGACCTGCCGAGTGACCTGCCGGCCGTGCACCTCGAACAGCTTCATGTCGGTCGCCTCAAGATCATCGCCATCTATCTCCTCAGCCTCGCCGGCTACGGGCTGGTGTTCCTCGCCGACTGGGCCTCGAACCAGCCGACCCCCGACCTCCCGGCGCGTTGGATCGCGGACTTCGTCCACCGCCCCGACCTCGGCCGGATCCTCTCGATCGCCCTCGGCGTGATCGGCGGATCGGTGCTGCTGCTCTGCGGGTGGATCTGGTGGAAGAAGCCGCGCTCGAGGCATCACGCCGCCTTCCTGACCATCATCGCCGTGCTTGTGCTGGTCTTCGGCATCCTCCATTTTCTTCCCGAACCCCATGGCGCGTAAGGACCTTCTCGACCTCGCCTCCCTCGACCGGTCGGAAATCGACCACCTCCTCGAGCAGGCCGTTCCCTTCAAGGAGGTCTTCACCCGCTCGGTGAAGAAGGTGCCGGCCCTGAAGGGCAAGTCGGTGCTGATGCTGTTCTACGAGCCCTCGACCCGGACCCACTCGTCCTTCGAGGTCGCCGCCAAGCGGCTGTCGGCCGACGTCACCAACTTCGACGTCGCCCACTCCTCGGTGGTCAAGGGCGAGTCGGTGCGAGAGACGGTCGAGACCCTGCAGGCGATGCGCACCGACTACATCGTCGTGCGCCACGGCCGCAGCGGCCTGCCGGCGATGATCGCCAGCCAGACCAAGGCCAGCGTGGTCAATGCCGGCGACGGCGCCCACGCCCACCCGACCCAGGGCCTGCTCGACGCCTTCACCCTCAAGGAGGTCTTCCCGGAGCCCGAGGGCAGGCGCGTGCTGATCGTCGGCGACATCCTCCACAGCCGCGTCGCCCGTTCGACCAGCAAGGTGCTCAAGAAGCTCGGCGTCGAGGTCGCCTACCTCGGCCCCGGCTCGTTGTTGCCGCGGACCTGCCCGCTGGGCATCCCGCGCTTCACCGACTACGAGGAGGCGATGCGCTGGAAGCCCGACGTGGTCTACCTGCTGCGCGTCCAGATGGAGCGCCAGGAGGCGCAGTTCTTCCCGAGCCTGCGCGAGTACCACCGCGTCTACGGCATGACCCACGAGCGCCTCAAGCGGATCGAGGACGCCGGCATCTGGCTGATGCACCCCGGGCCGGTGAACCGCGGGGTCGAGCTCTGCGACCAGGCGATGGACTACAGCCGCAGCCTGATCAACACCCAGGTCGAGAACGGCATCGCCGTGCGCATGGCCGTGCTCTACTGGCTCAAGCCCAGGGAGGGGTGAGGATTGCCGATTTTCGATTGAAGATTGGCGATTGCTGACGATTGACCGCTGACCGCGGCGGTTCACCGCTGCTTGGCGAATGGAAGGGCTTCAGTCCGCGCGCAGGGCAAGGCGAATGCGGCGCAATCAGCGTGCCGCCGCGTGCCAGCCGAAGTGAGCGGTGCATCGACGGCTGATACCGCGTCAGTGAAACAAGCTGACTTTCATGTTCGGGTGGGACGGCCGCAGATTCGCGCAGATGGATTCTGAAATCCGCATCAATCTGCGCAATCTGCGGCCTGCCTTCCGTGGAACCTCACAAGGTGGGATTGAATCTCAGAACTCGTATGACTGGGCCGTGAACCGCCCTCCCGGCTTCCCGGCCGGACCCGGCGCGGCCCGCCCGCCTGATGCCGGGCCGGAAAACCCCGACCGCCACGGCGGCTTTGTTCCAAGAAAGCCGAGTTTTTGGTGTCACAGAAGCAGGCGCCGGGATCAAGGTGTCATGGTTCAACGACGATTTTCCGATGATGAAACACAGCTTGATTGGAGCCCTGATTGCATTCGCCTCGCTGATGGCGTCCCATGCGATGGTGAGTGAGGAGCTTTGGACGCAGGTCCAGGAGGCGCGGGAGAAGGACCAGCCGAAGACCGAGATCGGGCTGCTCGAGCAGATCGAGCAGGCGGCCTTCGAGCAGGAGGCCTGGGCCGAGGGCGTGCGGGCGATGGCCCAGCGGATCGCCACCGAAAACCAGATCGAGGGCCGCGCCGTGGTGATCAAGCAGCTCGACGAGGCGATCGGGGAGGCCCCGCCGCAGGCCCGGCCGCTGCTGCGTGCCATGTCGGCCTCCTGGCTGCTCGGCTACTACCACCAGAACCGCTGGCGCTTCATGCAGCGCAGCTCGACCGGCAGTCCGGTGGGTGACGACTTCGAGAGCTGGGACCTCGCGCGGATCCTCGCCGAGATCGACCAGCGCTTCCAGGCGGCGCTCGAGGACGACGAGGCGCTGAAGGCCGCGCCGGTCGGCGACTTCGACCTGCTGCTGGAGAAGGGGCAACTGCCCGACGAGCATCGCCCGACCCTGTTCGACTTCATCGCCAACGAGGCGCTCGGGTTTTACGCGATGGAGGAAGTCGCGGTGTCGCGTCCGGTCGATGCCTTCGACATCGCGGCGGACTCGCCGGTCTTCGCCGGCGTGGAGGATTTCCTCGCCTGGCAGCCGCAAACCGACGACGAGACCTCGCCGAAGTTCCGCGCCCTGCGGCTGCACCAACGCTTGCTCGAGTTCCACCGCGAGGACGACGACCGCCTCGCCTTCCTGACCGCCGACCTCCAGCGGCTGCGCTGGGCGATCCGGGCGGCCGGCGAGGAGGGCAAGGACGAGCGCGCCGAGAGGGTGCTCCGGACCTTCATCGAGCGCCATGCCGACAGCCCGCTGAGCGCCTGGGCCCGGGTCGACCTCGGCCAGCGCCTGCAGGGCGACGAGCGCGAGAAGGACGCCCACGGGGTGTGGCTCGCCGGCGCCGAGGCCTTCCCCGATCACCCCTTCGGCAAGCTTTGCCGCAACCGGGTGGATCGGCTCGAGATGCCCATGCTCAACCTCAGCGTCGAGAACCACTGGACGCCGGCGGGCGAGGACATTCGGGTCAGTCACCGCAACCTCGACCGCGTCTGGTTCCGGCTCTACTCGATGGCCTTCAAGCCGAGCCGGGAGACCATCAACCGGGACCCGCTGCCGGACCAGGAGGCGTGGCTGCCCGCGATGCTCGACGAGGATCCGGTCCGTGCCTGGAGCGAGGAGCTGGTCGACGAGAGGCTCTTCAAGATGCGCGACGCCACCCTGCCGGTCCCGGAGGACCTGCCGGATGGCTATCACGTCCTCGTCGCCAGCGCCGACGAGGAGTTTTCGCTGCAGGACAACGCGGTCGCGCTGTGCGGCGTCCACCTCACCCCGCTGGCGCTGAGCGTCGGTCAGAAGCCGGAGGGCGGGCTCGAGGGCTTCGTGGTCGATGCGGTCAGCGGGGCGCCGCTGGATGGCGTCGAGGTGGCGGTCTGGACCTGGGTCAACAACGACGAGCAACTGGTCGAACGTTCGGTCCGGACCGACGTCGGCGGCCGCTTCGAGTTGGACGAGGGCCCGCAGGGGCGATGCCTGTTGGTCGCCCGGCGGGGCGTCCAGCGAGCCGTGGTGAGGACCTGGCTGGGGAACCGCTCCGGGCGCAGGAGCCAGGACCACGAACAGGTGATCTTCTTCACCGATCGCTCGATCTACCGGCCCGGCCAGACGGTTCACTTCAAGGGGATCCGCTTCGTGACCAACCCGGCCGAGGGCAAGTACGAGGTGCTCCCCGGAAAGGACGGTGAGGTGGTCCTGCGCGACCCCAATGGCGAGGTGGTCGAGCGGCTCCAGGTGTCGACCAACGAGCGCGGATCCTTCGCGGGGAGCTTCACCGCCCCCGACGGCAGCGTGCTGGGAAGGTGCCAGATCATGATCGAGGGAACCCACCGCATCGGTGGGCAGGTCCAGGTCGAGGAATACAAGCGACCGAAGTTCTTCACCGAGGTCGATGCGCCGGCGGAGGAGGTCTCGCTCGGCGAGGAAGTCGCGGTGAAGGTGCGCGCCGAGGCCTACACCGGGGCGGCGGTCGACGGCGCCAAGGTCGCCTGGCGGGTCACCCGCGGGGCCCAGCTGCCGCCGTGGACGCGCTGGTGCTGGTGGATCCCGCCATTCTCATCCGACAGCGAGGAAATCGCCCACGGCGTGGCCGAGACCGCCGCCGACGGATCGGTCGAGCTCCGCTTCACCGCCGAGCCGGACACTGGGGTCGACCCCGAGCTCGAGCCGGTCTTCGTCTTCGAGATCACCGCGGACGTGACCGACGGAGCCGGCGAGACCCGCTCGAAGACCCGCACCATCCGGGTCGCCCGGACCAGCCTCGCCGCGCGGCTGGAATGCGACGACTGGCTGCCTTCCGGCGACAAGGTGGCGATCCGGGTCCACACCGAGTCGCACGACGGCGAGGGACGCGAGGCCGGGGGAACCCTGCGGATTCACCGCCTCAAGGAGCCGGAGGAATGCCCGCGGCCGGAGTCGAACCAGGGGAACTGGCGCTACCAACACAGCGAGGATCCCTCCGACCGCTGGGAACCCGGGGAGCAGGTCGAGGAGTTCGCGGTCACCACCGACGAGGAGGGCCTGGCGGAGGTCGAAGCCGAGCTCGATGCCGGTGCCTACCGCCTGGTCTTCACCACCCGCGATGCCGGCGGCAACGAGGTCAAGGCGCTGCTCGGGATCCAGGTCGTCGACCCGGAGGCCAGGGACTTCCCGACCATGAAGCCCTTCCACGTCGTCCTGCCCGGCGACTCGATCGAGTCCGGCGGCACCGCCGTGCTGCTGTGGGGCAGCGGACACGAGGAGGCGCGGGCCCGGGTCGAGTGGTTCCGCGACGGCGAACTGCTGCGGCGTGAGTGGTCGGACCCGGACCGCACCCAGCAGCGCTTCGAGCTGGATGTCGACGACGCGAGCCGCGGCGGCATCACCGCCTTGGTGCACCAGGTGACCCTCAACCGGGCGCAGCGCTTCCAGCAGCGCGTCGAGGTGCCGTGGACCGACAAGCAGCTCAAGCTGCGCTGGGAGCGGCTGGTCTCGAAGCTCCAGCCGGGCGCGAAGGAAACCTGGACGGCGGTGATCGAGGATGCCGACGGGGTCGGCGTGGCGGCCGAGATGGTGGCGACGCTCTACGACGCCTCTCTCGATGCCTTCCTCGGCCATGGTTTCCGCGACCTGGCGGGGTTTCTCAGGCGTGAGTCGGGCTACTACCGCAACGACCAATTCAGCAGCTCGCCGACAAGTCTGTCCCAGCCCACGGGTTTCCAGAGCCCGGGGCACTTTGCGATTCCGCAGCCCTTCCGTCACTATCGTAGCGAGCTCGCGCTCGGCTTCGGCCGGAGGTTCCGGGGGGCTGACGCGGTCTATTTCGGGCGAAGGAATGCGAGGGACGCCACGGCCATGAATGACGGGATGATGGGCGGCGCGGTGGACGCCTTCGCCGGGACCCCGGCAACGATGGAGGCCGCTCCAGCCGCCCCGATGGCCGCGGCGGCCGGGGCACCGGCGCGGATGAAGGCCGACGCCGGGGCCGGCGCCACGCCGGAGCCCCAGCCCGACCTCGACCAGGTCAGCCTGCGCGAGAACCTCAACGAGACCGCCTTCTTCCATCCCGACCTGACCAGCGAGGCCGACGGCAAGGTGCGGATCAGCTTCACCATGCCCGAGGCGCTGACGAAGTGGCGCTTCCTCGGCATGGCCCACGACGCCGACTTCCGCTCGGGCCTGCTCGAGGGCGAAACGGTGACCGCCAAGGACCTGATGGTGCAGCCGAACCCGCCGCGCTTCCTGCGCGAGGGCGACGCGATCGAGTTCACCGTCAAGGTGACCAACCAGGCCGACGAGTCGAAGAGCGGCGTCGCCCGCCTGACGCTCAACGACGCGGCCACCGCGGAGGATCGCACGGCGGCGCTCGGCATCGGGTCCCCCGAGCAGCCCTTCGAGGTGCCGGCCAAGGAAAGCCGGACCCTGAGCTGGCGGATCGAGGTGCCGGATGGCGCCGGCTTCCTGCAGTACAAGGCGGTCGCCTCGAGCGGCGACCTCAGCGACGGCGAAGTCGGCTGGCTGCCGGTGATCCCGCGGCGGATCCTCGTCACCGAGTCGATGTCGCTGCCGATCCGCGACGCCGGGAGCAGGGAGTTCGAGTTCACCAAACTGCTCGAGAGCGGCGGGTCGGAGACGCTGGAGAACCAGTTCGTCCACGTCCAGGTCGTCTCCCAGCCGGCCTGGTATGCGGTGATGGCGCTGCCCTACCTGATGGAGTTCCCGCACGAGTGCGCCGAGCAGACCTTCAACCGCTACTACGCCAATGCGCTGGCGCGCCACATCGCGACCTCCGATCCCAAGATCCGGCGGATCTTCGAGCTGTGGCGCGAGGATGGTGAGGCGCTCGACAGCCCGCTGATGAAGAACCAGGACCTCAAGGGGATCCTGCTCGAGGAGACCCCCTGGCTCGCCGAGGCGAAGAGCGAGGCCGCGTCGCGGCGCCGGGTCGGCCTGCTGTTCGACGACAACACGATGGAGCGGGAGCTGGAGAAGGCGCTCGCCAGGCTCGCCGAGATGCAGCACGGCAACGGCTTGTGGCCGTGGTTTCCGGGCGGCCGCGAGAGCGAGTACATCAGCCTCTACATCACCACCGGCTTCGGTCGCCTGCGTGCCCTCGGGGTGGAGACCGACATCACCCCGGCACTGCGCGCACTGGGCCCGCTCGACGCCGAGCTCACCCGGCGCTACGAGCGGATCCGCGAGGATGGCGACCTCGATGAGGACCACCTGACCCCGTGGGTGGCGCACCACCTCTACACCCGCACCTTCTTCCTCAGGGACCGCAAGGTGAAGGCGGCCGACCAGGTCGCCTTCGACTACTTCGTCGGCCAGGCGAAGGAATACTGGACCTCGCTTGGCAGCCGGATGTCGCGCGCGCACGCCGCGCTGGCGCTGCATCGCCTCGGCGAGCGGGGGACCGCCGGCCTGATCACCCGCTCGCTCAAGGAGCACGCCAAGGTGACCGAGGAGCAGGGGATGTTCTGGAAGGACTCCGAGGGCGAGGGCTGGTGGTGGTGGCAGGCGCCGATCGAGACCCAGGCGATGATGATCGAGGCCTTCCGCGAGATCGATGGCGACGAGGCGGCGGTCGACGACTGCCAGGTGTGGATGATCAAGCAGAAGCAGGTCGGCGACTGGCGCACCACCAAGGCGACCGCCGACGCGGTCTATGCGCTGCTGATGGGCGGGCGGAACCTGCTTTCCTCCGACGAGCTGCTCGAGGTCTCGCTGGGTGGCGTGGAGGTCGAGCCCGGCAAAATCGAGGCGGGGACCGGGATGTACGAGGTGCGCTTCGCACGTGACGAAGTGAAGCCGGAACTCGGCGACATCGAGCTGCGCAAGAGCGACGAGGGCGTCGCCTGGGCCAGCATCCACTGGCAGTACCTCGAGGACATGGCGAGGGTGACGTCGCACGAGGGTAGCCAGCTGCGGCTCGACAAGGAACTCTTTCTGCGCCGCAACACCGACGAGGGGCCGGTGCTGGTGCCGATCGACGAGCACGAGGTTGCGGTCGGCGACGAGCTGGTCACGCGGGTCGTCGTGCGCAACGACCGCGCGATGGAGTTCGTCCACCTGAAGGACCTCCGCGGCAGCGGCACCGAGCCGGTGAACGTGCTGAGCGGCTATCGCTGGCAGGACGGGGTCGGCTACTACGAGGTGACGCGCGACACGGCGACCCACTTCTTCATCGATCGCCTGCCGCCGGGGACCCACGTGTTCGAGTCCAGCGTGCGGGTGCAGCATGCCGGCGAGTACCAGACCGGTATCGCCGAGGTCCGCTGCATGTATGCCCCCGAGTTCGCCGCCCACAGCGGGAGCGTCGGGATCGAGGTGGAGTAGCGGGACGAGCGGAGTGCCGTCCGGAGCATCGGTTGTCTCGTTGGGGGAGCTGGATGGATTGCCGGAGTCCTGGGCCGCTCACTCCGGCAGGCCTCCAGCCTGCGCGAAAAAGGGGTCAGGTGATAACTTTTGCAATCTGGTCTTAGGGAGAGTCGCGATTTGCTTGCCCGGCTTGGAATCTCCCGCGGCGGCGACCAACTGATTGCTCCAGCGAAGCGGTGCAGACCGCTCGGTTCGGCGGAGGGGGGGCGTCGACTAGTCGCCGCGGCCCACCGCGACAGATCGAGGTGCTGCTTCAAAGAACGCGCAGCGGGTCATGGGTGTGTCCTCGATCGTATCGAGGCGGGGGAGAAAACCAGAATCTGGATGGAAGGGTTTATAAGATTTATCACCTGACCCCGTTTTTGCGCGACCTCTACCAGAGTCGTTTCCTGGCAAATGCCCGACCGGAACCGGACTTCAGGTAGCGTTCGAAGTTGGCGGCCTGCTCGCGGCTGCTGAAAGCGAGGTAAGTGACCAGCTTCCAGGGTCGAAGTCCCTCCGTGTTGATCGAGCCACCGGCGTTGTGCCGGTTGAGGCGTTCCTTGAGGTCGCTTGTCGAACCGATGTAGGTCCGGTCTGGGTCGACCTCGCTGCGGAGAAGGTAGACGTAGTGCATCGCCCCAACCCTGAAGCTCTTGGTTCGGACCGTGAAGCCCTCCTTCGCCCGGCTGCCGTCGAGGCTACGGCGGGCAGCCTTCGCCAAGACTTCGGCTCCCCCCCGGAAAAGGCACAGCCCTCGTATGGACCTCATTCACCCGCGAAACCGGGGGAGGCTGGCTTGCCAGCCGAAGCCTTGGCGAAGGCTGGTAGACCCGACAGGAGTCGAACCTGTATCTACGGCTTCGGAGGCCTTGGCCAAATGCTTGTTTTCTAGGGGTTTCGTGGACCCTGTAACCACCTGTAACCACCTTTCCGCTTGCCGCACTACGTCGCAGGGAGTAGAACCGCGGCATGAGGAAGACAATCACCGTCACCGAGGTTTCCCACCCTCGCTACACTCACCGCTGCCGCTACCCCGGCCCCAACGGCAAGCTCCGTACTTCGTGGTTCAAGAACGAGACCGACGCCCTGGCCTTCGCGAAGAAGAAGGGCGAGGAACTCGGGCAGGAGGGCAAGGCCTTCGGCACCATCGACCGCGACGAGCGGGCCGTCCTCGAGTTCTGGCGCGCCTTCGTGGATCGCAACGAGGACACCCCGCCGCCGCCCCTGATGGACGTTCTCCGCGAGTATGCCGATCGCTGGGCGGCCACCCGGTCGAGCGTGACGGTCGAGAAGGCGGTCGAGACCTACATCGCGACGAAGGAGGCCGAAGGGCTGCGCGACCGCTCCCTGCAGACCATCGAGAGCCGATGCGGACGCTTCGCCAAGGACTTCGCCGGCCGGCCCCTCGCGTCGATCACCCCGGTGGAAATTTCCGATTGGATCCTCCGGCTGCGCGCGTCCCGGATCCGGGGGAGGGGGAAGGTCACCAGGTCCGGCGAGATGCCGCCCCTCGGCCTTGAGGCGAAGCGCAACCACCGGATCGCGATCCATGGTCTCTACACTTTCGCCAAGGCTCGGGGATGGGTGAAGGAGAACCCGGTCGCGGATGCCGCCCGCCCTCGGCCGAAGCGGAAGCAGCCGGGAATCCTCCGGCCGGTCGATGTTGCGCGGTTCCTCGCCGCGGTCGATGCGGTCGATCCCGGTCTGGTCCCGTTCTGGGCGGTCCGGTTCTTCGCCGGCGTTCGCGAGCAAGAGGCGCTTCGGATGGACTGGTCAATGGTGGACCTCGAGGCCGGCGAGATCAACCTGCCGGGCACGATCACGAAAACGAGCCAGCCGCGGACCCTGAAGGTCGAGGCCGCGCTCGAGGCCTTCCTCGAGCCCCACAGCAAGGCCTCCGGGGACCTCTGCCCGTTCACACCGATGGAGCGCCGCTACCGGCTCCTCAAGGCGAGGAAGATGCTCAAGGAGGAGGACGCGAAGGCGAAGAAGGGGACCACCGCGTTCCCCTCTCCGATGCCCGCCAACTGCGCGCGGCACTCGTTCGCCACCTACCATCTTCTCAAGTTCCGCCACGCTGGGGAGACTGCCCTTCAACTCGGGCACGGAGGATCGCCGGAAATGCTCCACCGCCACTACAAGGGGATTGCCCGTGACGCCGATGCGGAGGGCTTTTGGGAGATCCGGCCGGCCAAGAGACCCGACAACGTGGTCCGCATCAAGCGTGGGAAGAAGGCCCCAGCGAAGAAGACCACGACCAGGAGGAAGGCACGATGACCGAGGACGAGTGGAGGGAGATTTCAATCCGGATGCACTACTCCAAGCGCATCACCGTGGCTATGGAGCTCTACGACGCACCTGGTGCGCGGGAAAAGCTCGAGAAGCCGGACCCCGACCTCTTCTTTGCCTTGCTCGCCCGTGTCGTCCCGGACACGGGATTCACCGCGAGGGTGGAGCAGGCGCTCGCAAGCGGTGACTTTGGTCTGTTCGACTCCATCAGCGAGGCGATCCGGCTTAGGCATGCCGTTGCCAAGCGCCGGCGCAGCGGAATCGCCAATGACGGAAGCCGGCCATCATTCCCGCTGCACGCAGCGGTAGGCTTCAGCGTCCTTGAAGAGTTGGTGGTGGCAGGCGAGCCGATTCCACGGAAGGGCGACCTCTCCGAGCTGATCCAACAGAAGCTGATCGAGCTCGGCGCGGCGCCGTACGAAGACGCCAGCGATTGGCGCAAGCTCTGGAAGGTGCTGGAGGTCGAAAAGGCCCCGCAGAAGCACGTCGGCCGGACCCCGAAGCCGCGGAAGCGCTGATCCAGCAGGGTTTGGAGGTGGGGTGAAGTTTCGGCCGCACCGCGACGCAGCGAGCACGCACTTGGGGCAGACTCTGCCCCGTGATTGCAGACAAACCACTCCTGACGCGAAGCGAGGCCGCAAAAGCCCTCGCCGTTTCCGTGCGGAAGGTCGACTACCTGATCGCCGCCGGTGAGTTGCCGGTTGTGCGGATGGGCCGGACCATCCGGATCCGCCCAAGCGCGATCGAGTACTTCGTCGAGGCCCGCGAGCAGTACGGAAAGGCAGCACGATGAAGATCGGGTACAGCGAAGACGAGGTAATCGTCATGGCAGCGCGGTCTCTCGTCGATCCCGACCCTCGCGGCCGAGTTTGGGCCTGCTGCGTCATGCTCTCCAGCTGCGGCGAGGTCGTCGATGGATTCGACCTTGTAGGCATGCAGAGGAGCGTCTGGGACTTTGAACCGGATGACATGCAAGCGCCGGCCCGCACGCTCGAGAATGCGGTGAGGCGATCCGGTTGTCTCAAGAAACTTCACGACCGATTCCGGGACATCACAGGGCACGAGCTCGACGATTGTCTCGAAGAGGTGAGCTTCCCAAAGGAGTCATGAGTCGGAAGAGACCCCGCACCCGGCCCGTGCCGACCCGCTCCGAGCGCGAGACGGCGCGCATCTTTTCGATCCTCGACGACCTCGAGGCCCATCGGCCCAAGCGCAGAATCACCGTCGCCGATCACGAGCGATTCCGCGCGACCGGAGAGCCGCCCCACCAGGGCGACGCAGACCTCGAGGAAGGGAGGGCAGCAAGATGAGCGAGTCAGCCACCAAACCAGCGCGCATCCAGCGGAAGCGGACCAAGGGGTGGAAGAAGCCAGCGAACACCGTTTGCGTCACCAGACCAGGCCGCTGGGGGAACCCCTACGACTGGAAAACGCTGGGGAAGGCCGAGGCCGTTCGACTCTTCGAGAAGAACATCCTGCCGACCCTGCCGGTCCACGAGCTGCGCGGGAAGAACCTCGCGTGCTGGTGCAAGGCTGGCGAGCCGTGCCACGCGGAATCCCTGCTTCGAGCTGCGAACCGATGAACGCACCACCCGAACACGCCGCCGCCCCGATGCGCGAACACCGAGGCGGAGCTGAAGGAACAATCGACGACCGAGAACCTACTGTGAATGGGGCAGGAACGCAAGGAGGTAGGCCATGATGAGGTTCATCGCGCTTCACGATTCCGAGCTCACCAACCAGCTGCAGGAACGCCACCCGAACGCGTTCCTGCTCCTGCTGCTGATCGCGCGCCGGGCACGCTGGAAGAAGGAGCCCTGCCCGATCCTGGGGCTGTCCTACGGGCAAGCTCTGATCGGCGACTGGAGGAAGGCCGGACTCCCTTCGGAGAAGGCATACAGATGCGCGAAAGATGCGCTTGTTAGGGGCGGACTGGCGACGTTCAGAGGGGCGAAGACAGGGGCGAACAGGGGAACAGTTGCAACCCTAGTATCTACCGAGGTTTGCTCCATCTCAGATCCGACAAGGGGCGATCAAAGGGGCGATCAAAGGGCGGACGAGGGGGCAGACGAAGGGCGGACGAAGGGCGGACGAAGGGCGACAAAGCACACAGAGCACACAGAGCACACGGATCACCAGCCACTGCTTACCCCCCCAATCCCCCCCAAGGGGGCTGACGCACCGCCGCCGGCGATGCCGCATGGCTGGCGAAACTGGTCAGCTAAGCGCCAGAAGGCCACCAGGGTGGGCCGCAACACTGAGCTGATGAAGCGCATGGGGAGATGGTTTGGAAGGAGGCCAGAAACCTTGTGGACCGTCCACGAGGCCGGGCTCCTCGAGAACCTGAATCCACCGGAGGACGAGCTCGACATGCTCGAGGCCCGTTACCTTGCCGTGGTCGACAAGGAGCACGACTACCGCCGACGAGACCTTGCCACTCTCCTGGCCAACTGGACGCAGGAGATCGACCGAACATTGACCGAGACCCACTGATGAGAACCTACAAAGCAACCGCCCGAATCGAGAAGACCTACAGCATCAGCGCCGAGAACGCCAAGGAGGCCGAGCGCAAGCTGGCCGAGATGACCAGGAGGGACGCGCAAGCCATCGGCGCCGAGTTCATCGACCAGGACGAGATCGTCGACCAGGCCGAAGACTGCGCGGCATGCCGTGGCACGGGGGCATCGCCCGACGACCCGGACACCGATTGCAGCCGATGCCATGGAAGCGGGGAAGAACCGTGAGCCGTCCGCGCCACTCCGCCGGCGCGCGACGGACCGCCGGCGTCGACCGGGCAGCCTACGAGCGAGGACTGGCAAGGACCGTGGGCAGGGCATGCGACAAGTGGCTCAGGAAGCGCGAGGCCGCCGGCTTGCTGGTGGAACAGCCGGGCGACTTCCCGACGCGGCAGCGGGGCGCAGAGGGGCAGGGAGGGGGCGCCCACTCGCGGGGGGGCAAAGTCTGAGACCGAATTGCGCACCACCGACCGATGAGCCTTTTTTTTACGGGCGATGAAAAATCCTGAACCCCGACACCGGAAGCATGAAACCTAGTGCGCCCAAATTCTTCACCCCGCAGGACCTGGCGGAGCAATGGGGCGTGCACCGCAAGACCGTGCTCCGCGCGATCCGGCGTGGCGACCTGCCGGCGGTGAGGATCGGGCCGCAGACGATTCGGGTGACTGAGGTGGATGCGGCGATCTTCTACGCCAAGCGAGCGAGCGGTGTCCCCGCCCGTTCCCGGTTGTCCTCGGTTGCCCCCGGTCGGCAGGTTGAGCACGACCCGCCCGCCGCGTAGCATCGAGGCCATGGAAACCCGCAAGATGCCTTTGTCCGAGCCCGCCGTCCGCGGTCGCAAAATCTACGGCTACGCGGCCAAGTTCGGGGTCCTCTCCAACAACCTGGGCGGCCGCGAGCCGTGGTTTGAGGAAATCGCGCCGGGAGCGTTCCCGCCCCTCGAGGAGCAGGACGTGAGGGCGTTCTTCAATCACGACAAGAACCACGTCCTGGCCCGGTCGAAGCGCGGCAAGGGGTCGCTGAAGCTCAGCATCGACTCGACGGGGCTGCGCTACGAGTTTGAGCCGCCGGACACCACCGCGGGTCGCGATGTGTTGGCGCTGGTGAAGCGCGGCGACCTGGACGGCGCCTCTTTCGCCTTCACCGTCGAGAAGGACACGTGGACCAAGCGCGACGGCAAGCGGATCCGCCGGATCCTGAAGATTGCCAAGCTCCATGACATCTCCGTCGTGACCGAGGGCGCCTATTCCGACGCCACCGCAGCCGCCCGCAGCAAGCCGGCCGGAGGCATGGACCCGGAAGTTGCCGACTGGCGCGCCCGGCTCGGCATGAAGTGAAACCTACGCACGAACTACTATGAACATCCTGAAGAAAATGCGCGGCGAGAAGCCGCCCCAGATGGTCGAGGTCGAGATCACCCGCGCCATCATGGTGAAGTTGCCGGACGGCACATTGACCTCCGCCGAGCCGGGCCAAGTCCTCACGCTTGAGAAACACGAGGCCGACTCCCTTGTCGGCTCCCGGGGCGCCGAGCGGATCCTGTCCGAAGCCGACAAGGCCGAGCTCGAGCGGATCGGGAAACTCATCCCGCCGCCGCATGACCCGCGCCCGGTTCCGGAAGCGTGGGGCGACCTGCCGGAGTGTTTCGGGAAGTGGTGGGGACTCGCCGAGCGACTGCGCGCGATGAAGGGCAGGTTGACCGAGATGGAGGTCGTCTTGCTGCGAGGCCATCGCCTCAGCGAGGAGGAACAACACTGGCTCCGCCATGACGCAGGCGTGGAACGCTCGACGTACCGGCAGCGTCAGGAGCTCATTGACGGGTGGATGCAGAAGCATTCGGGCAGGATGCAGGTTCTGAGCGAGCAGAAGGCCGCCGACATGGGCCGAGTTCGCGATGCGGCACGCCGCCAAGGCGAGGCGATCCAGGAGTTTCTCGACGAGCACCTCGAGGCGATGCTGGCGCTGAAGTTCGAATGCTCCAAACACGTGCTCGCGGCGAACGCGCGGTTGCAGCGACTGAGCAGCGAGTTGGCCGACACCGGTTTCGAGGTCTTCAAGGCGCGGGTCGCGGCCCTCGGCGTCGGGGATGCCCTCATTCGGGAATGGTTTGGGAAGAGCGCCGACTTCCTCAAGTTCAACCAGCCAGTCGCGACCCCGGATGGCGTGAGGTACGGTTGGACCGAGGAGAGCGGCGAGCGCGTGAACTACGTCGACCGCCCCGTCGAAGGCATGGCGGCGATCTTGCCGCGCTACCAGGCCGAGGAAGCGCGCCTTGGCAAGTTGCTGAAGCAGGCCAAGGCAGAGCTCAAGCAGGCCAAGGCCGCCGGCGGCGAAGAACTCCAACTCCCCTCCTGACATGGCGCGATCACGATCCATCGGAGGCATCTACGCCGAGCTGGCCCTGAAGGACGGCAAGTTCAAGAAGGGGCTGAAGTCTGCGGAGCGTTCGCTGAACAACTTCGCCAAGGCGATTCCCGGCATCGCCGCCCAGGCCGCGAAGGTGGCGGCTGTGACGGGTGGCGCGTTCGCCACGGCGCTGGCGGCCGGCGCGAAGCATACCGCAGCGATGGGTGCGGAACTCGACCATCTGAGCGACCAGACCGGCGTTTCGGTGGCGTCGCTGATGAAGTTGCAGCAGGCGTACAAGGACGCCGGGAAGGGCGCGGAGACGGCCGGCAAGGACATCAACAAGATGCAGCAGGCGATCTACGACGCCGCCCAAAACCCGGGTGGCTCGGAGGATCCGTTCGCGCAGATGGGACTGAGTGCTGAGCGACTGATGGCGATGAGCCCGGAGCGCCAGTTCTACACGATCGCCCAGGCCATCGACGGGATCGGGAACCGCACCAAGCAGACCGCGCTGGCCATGGACGTTTTCGGGCGCTCCGGTGGCGAGTTGCTCACCGTGTTCAAGGGTGCGGACCTTGAGGACGTGGAAGGGAGCCTGGGCCGCATGCCGGCGCTGATGGAGGACTTCAGCGGGGCACTCGAGCGCGTCGACACGCTCATGGGTCGCCTGCCGAACAAGACCGACCAGTTCTTCACCGGATTCACGACCGGGATCGTGGGAGAACTGCTGCCGGGACTGGAGACGGTCGACGACTTCGACTTCACCCAGCTCGGCGAGAACCTCGGCGACAACCTCGCGCACGCGATTTCCATCGTCACCGATGGCACCGCCTGGGAGCTGTTCACGCTGCACGCCGAGAAGGCGATCGCGCAACTTCAGACCGAGGGGCTGGGGCTGTTCAACGCATGGGCGGCCGGCATCAATGCGACCTGGGAGGGCATCACCGGACAGGGCGGGCCGGATTACGACTGGGGTGCATCCTTCGACAAGTTCGCCGACGCCGGGAACATCGAGAACCGGAAGATCATCGAGGACCTCGAGGCGAGGATCGCCGACATCATGGCGAGGACCGAGGCCGCCGCCCTCGAGCGCAAGTCCGCGGCTGCGGCGATCGGGAAGGAGGACGCGGCGCCTGTGATCCAACTCGAGCCCAGCGCCATGCAGAAGGTCGTCGAGAAGCTCGAGGAGGCCGTCGCGCCGGAGCGATCCTGGGAGATGACCCGCTACGAAGTGAACGAGATGCAGCGCCGGGGGCTGGGCTTCGGGGCCTTCACTCGAAACGAGGAGGGCAAACAGGTGACGCTGCTTGAGCGCATCCACGACACGCTGAAGGAGGCCGCCGACAACGGAGGGAACCTGTCATGGGCATGATGCTGACCCGCTCATGGAAGACGCTGCCGGAGCCCTTCCGCTTGTGGAAGCAGGCCCCGCGCGACGAGCGCCGGCAACACGCCATCGAGTGCGGCGTGCTCGCCTTCGAAGCCTACGCCAGATTCGACGCCGCAATGGTGGCCCTCGCCGCCGAGCTGCGGAAGCCGAGCGGGAAGCAGCCCAGGCGCGCCAAGGCGATCGACAGCGTGCGCGTGACGCTCGAGGGAGAGGGTGAGCCGGGCCGGCCCTACGTCGATGCTGCGGTGCCGCTCCTGGCGAAGCTGTGGCGGCATTTCGACGAGTCCGCCAAGAGAGCGCGGGAGGCGCTCGAGAACGATCTTCAGTAGCGGGTGTGCGCCCGGCTCCCCGGGTGGGGGGTCGGGCATCTCCGCTCGAGCCGGCGCCGATGGTCAAATTGCAGGCGACCGTCGGCGCCAGCCCTACAGCCACGGGCGATCGGGCGGCCCAGACCTACTGATTCAACTTTTGTCATCGGGCCGGGAGCTGTTGCGCGCCGGCCGCGGGCGGGGGTATGAGATCCGATGCATGAGCACGACAACCGAAGAACACGACCAGGGCGCGAAGGAAATCCGCATGACCGGCGACCGGATCACCGTCAGCGGCCGGATCCTGGAGAAGCTCGAGGAGGCAGCCGAGGCCGAGGGCAGGGAGCTCGACGACGCCTTCTTCTCCGAGGCGCTGAGCATCGGCTTGGACGGCCTGAGCGCGCGGTGAGCCCGCGGCGATTGCGGCCTGACGCACGCTGGAGAACTCGCCGATGCGGGCAGCGATCTCGGGATGGTCATCCCTGATCTTTGCGAGAAGATAGGCGGCGTTCGTGCTCCCCCGCTGGCACTTCGTGTTATGAACACGAGGTTCCAGGTCGGTCCTTGCCCCTTGCCCGGGCAAGTCAGGAGCCTTGTCCATCCCCTCGATCATGAGCAGCGCATCGACGTTGAAGCCGTCTTTCTCGAGCTCGTCCTTGACCGCCTTTGCCTTGTCGCGGTCGAGGGCGAAGTGGCGGGCGTAAACGCAACTTAGTTGCGATAAGTGTAACCACTTGTAACCACTTTCGGGTGCGAAAACGTGCCTTTTCGTGCTTTCCCGTGCAAGAAGGCCACCGGCCCCGAATCGGCTCTAAGTCCCGTAGAATCAGGGATTTGCCCTTGTTTTCGGCTGGTAGACCCGACAGGAGTCGAACCTGTATCTACGGCTTCGGAGGCCGCTATTCTATCCATTGAACTACGGGTCCAGCATCACCGGCGACCAAGGCCACCGGGCGGGCGGGAGTGTTACGGCGCGGCGGGGCGCTTGGCAAGGGAGAACCGGACCGGACCGCGCGACCCCAGTCGCGCACGGAGCCGTGGGAGCCCGGGCGCGACTGGGGTCGCGCGGTCCGCTGCCACGGTCAGCCTCAGCGGAAGAAGGGTGCCAGGGCCTCTGCGATGGCTTGGTCGATCCGCTGGCGGCGGGCGCTGTCGGAGAGGCCCGGGGCGGTGTCGCGCACCGCCCAGTTGCGGTAGACCAGCTTGTTGGTCTTTGCGTCGAGGACGTCGATCACGATCGCGCCGCGCTCAAACTTGTCCGGCCGGTCGCTCTTCACCACGCCCTTCATGTGGGCCTCGTCGAGGATCTTCTCGGAGTCGCGGCCGTAGCCGAAGTAGTCGTCGATCGCCACCGTGGACGCGTTGTCCTGGATGACCAGCAGGTAGGCGACGACCAGCTCGGCGTTGTTCGGGTCGATGCTCAGGCCGTTGCTGCGGAACTGGCTGGCGAGCGACTGCTGGATCCACCCGTTCACCTTGTCCGAGTCCTCGGCGAAGGGGGGCAGGCGGTTCTTGTCGACCTTCACCAGCCGCGCCGAGCTGTAGCCCTTGCTGTGGCCCTGCGGCTTGTCGATGCCGGCGCAGGAAACCACGCCGAGGGCGGCGATGGCGACGGCGGCGGAGAGGAAAAAACGGGAGGCGTGCTTCATGGTGACGGCAGCTTGGCGGGCTCAGGCCGGCGAGGCAACCTCCGCTTCCGCATGATGCAGGGCGGCCTCGACGAAGCCCGAGAACAGCGGGTGGGGCTTGTTCGGCTTGGACTGGAACTCGGGGTGGAACTGCGCCGCGAGGAAGAAGGGGTGGTCCGGGATCTCGATGATCTCGACCAGGCCCTCCTTCGCCGAGACCGACGAGATCACCAGGCCGGCCTCCTGCAGGCGCTCCTGGTAGTCGGAGTTGAACTCGTAGCGGTGGCGGTGGCGCTCGTGGATCCGGCTGGCGCCCTCGTAGAGGTCGGATGCCCGGGTGCCGGAGAACAGGATGCTCTCGCAGGACCCCAGGCGCATCGTCGCGCCCATGTCGGCGACGCCCTTCTGCTCCTCCTGCAGGCAGATCACCGGGTGCGGCGTGGACTTGTCGAACTCGGTCGAGTTGGCGCCCTCCAGGCCGCAGGCGTTGCGGGCGAACTCGATGGTGGCGATCTGCATCCCCAGGCAGATGCCGAAGAAGGGAATCTTCTCCTCGCGGGCATACTTGGCGGCGAGGATCTTGCCCTCGGTGCCGCGGTCGCCGAAGCCGCCCGGGACGAGGATGCCGTCGACCACCCCGATCACCGTGTCGGCGCCGTGGTCCTCGATCGCCTCCGCCTCGACCCGGATGATGTTCACCTTGGTGTCGTGGCGCGCGCCGGCGTGGATCAGCGACTCGTAGATCGACTTGTAGGCGTCCTGCAGCTCGATGTACTTGCCGACCACCGCGATGGTCGTGCGGTGCTTCGGGTGGATGATCTTCTGGACGAAGCTCTCCCAGTCCTCGAGCGCCGGCGAGGGCGAGTCGCCGAGGCCGATGCGGTCGACGACCAGCCTGTCGATCTTGTCGCGGCGCAGGTCGAGCGGGCACTCGTAGATCGTGTGGGCGACGTCGCGGAAGGCCACCACGTTGCGCCGGTCGACGTTGCAGAACATCGCGATCTTGCGGCGGTTGTCCTCGTCGAGGTCGGTCTCGGTGCGGCAGATCAGGATGTCGGGCTGGATGCCGATCTCGCGCAGCTTGGCGACCGACTGCTGGGTCGGCTTGGTCTTGGCCTCGCCCGCGGCCTTGATGTAGGGCAGCAGGGTGACGTGGATGAAGCAGACGTTCTCGCGCCCGACCTCGAGCGAGAACTGGCGCAGCGCCTCGAGGAAGAGCAGGCCCTCCATGTCGCCCACGGTGCCGCCGATCTCGGTGATCAGCACGTCGACCAGCGGGTTGTCCTCGGAGACCTGGTGGATCCGCGACTTGATCTCGTCGGTGACGTGCGGGATGAACTGGACGGTCTTGCCGAGGTACTCGCCCTTCCGCTCCTTGCGGATGACCGCGTCGAAAACCTGGCCGGAGGTCAGGTTGTTCATGCGCGAGAGGATCCCCGAGGTGAAGCGCTCGTAGTGGCCGAGGTCGAGGTCGGTCTCGGCGCCGTCGTCGAGAACGTAGACCTCGCCGTGCTGGTAGGGCGACATGGTGCCCGGGTCGACGTTGAGGTAGGGGTCGAACTTCTGCATCAGCACCCGCAAGCCGCGATGCTCGAGGAGTGTGCCGATCGATGCGGCCGCCAGCCCCTTGCCGAGCGAGGAAACAACGCCTCCGGTGACAAAAATGTATTTCATGGTCGAGTCAATGGTCGGTGGGCTGGGTGTTGGGAGGGGTCAGGCGGCTTGGTGGGAGGGGTCAGGCGGCTTGGTGGGAGGGGTCAGGCGGGAGCGGGCAGTGAATCAAGACCTTTCGGCGGCGAGGAGGCGTTCGATCTCGCGGGCCTGCTCCGGGGTATCGACCCCGGGCGAGGTGTCGTCGGTCAGCACCACCCGGATCGACGCACCATTCTCGAGCGCGCGCAACTGCTCGAGCGACTCGGCGCACTCGAGCGGTGCGGGCGGCCAGCTGACGAAGCGCTCGAGGAAGTCGCGGCGGTAGGCGTAGATCCCCTTGTGGCGCAGGACTGGCGTGGTGCCGGCATGCTGGCGGAAGTGGGGCAGGGGGGAGCGGGAAAAATACAGCGCACGGCCGTCGAGCGCCCGCACCACCTTGACCACGTTGGGGTCGTCGACGGCCGGGTCGCCGGCCGCCATCGGGTTGGCGGCGGTGGCCATCTCCAGCGCCGGGTCGGCGGCCATCAGGCCGGCGAGCTCGTCGACCAGGGCGGGCGAGATCAAGGGCTCGTCGCCCTGGATGTTGACCACGTGGCTGGCCGCCGGAACCGCGCGGACGGCCTCGGCGAGGCGATCGGTGCCGGTCGGGTGGTCGCTGGCGGTCATGCAGGCGCGGGCGCCGAAGGCCTCGCAGGCCTCGAGAATCCGCGCATCGTCGGTGGCGACGAGCAGCTCGTCGAGCCGCTCGCAGCGCGAGCAGCGTTCCCAGACGTGCTGGATCAGCGGCTTGCCGGCGATCCGGTGCAGCGGCTTTCCGGGGAAGCGGGTCGACCCCCAGCGGGCTGGGAGAATGCCGACGATGTGGATGGCACTCGCTTTCAGGGTCACGGACAGCTGCGTTGGGCGACACTAGGAAAACGCCCGCCCGGGGAGCAAGAGCCGGATGCCGGTCGGGGTCATTTTCCGCCGCAGCGTGGCGCGTCCGGCCCCGGGCCCGACTCCAGGTAGGCCAGCGCCTTGGAAAACGAGGCCCCCGTGAGGAAGTGCGCGAGGCGCGAGTCGAGGCCCCGGCGATGCGCCCGGTACCAGGCGTCGATCGACTCCGAGACCTCCTGCAGCGCCGCCAGCTGGCCCGCCGGGTCGCGCTCGCGCCAGGCGTGGTCGGCGATCACCCCGAGGCGGCGACGCAGGAGCTTGGCGAGTTCGGGATGCTTCATGGCGCGACGATGGACCCCGATCCGCCGGCTGGCAATTCCCGGGAAATCCGGCGTGGACTCCGCCCCGGAGCGGCCCCTAGCGTGCGCCATGCTGACGGGGGCGATCGAACTGCACTTCACCGTGATCGACTGGCTGGTGCTGATCGGCTACCTCGGCCTCTGCACCTGGGTCGGGCACCGGATGAGCGGGACGCAGGCGACGATCCGCGATTTCTTCCTCGGCGGCCGTTCGCTGCCGTGGCCGGCGGTCAGCGGCTCGATCATCGCGACCGAGATCAGCGGCGTCACCTTCATCGGCGTCCCGGGCACCCTGTTCGCCCTGCAGGGCGACTTCACCTACCTGCAATGGGCGATCGGCTCGATCATCGCCCGGCTGTTCGTCGCCCGCTACATCGTGCCGCTCTACTACGAGCAGGAAATCTACAGCCCCTACGACTACATGGGCCGGCGCCTCGGGGTGGGTGCCAAGAAGCTCGCCACGGCCCTGTTCACGGTGGGCAGCATCCTCGGCCAGAGCGTGCGCGTCCTCGTGGCGGCCATTCCCCTCAAGGTGGTCACCGGGCTGCCGATCGAGGCGAGCATCCTGGTGATCGGGATCTTCGCGATCGCCTGGACCCTGATGGGGGGCATGCGGACGGTCATCTGGACCGACGTGATGCAGTTCATCCTGTTCGCGGCGGGCGGGGTGCTCGCCCTGTTCTGGATCACCGGTCACCTCGACGGTGGTTGGGGTGAGTTCTGGGGCACGGCCGGCGACTTCGGTCGCACCCGCCTGTGGGACTTCGAGTTCGGCTTCACCGCCGACCTCGAGTTCACCTTCTGGGTCGCCCTGCTGGCGGTCCCGTTCCAGAACCTGACCGCCTTCGGGGTCGACCAGCTCAACGCCCAGCGGATGTTCTGCTGTCGCGACGCCCGGCAGGCGGGAAGGGCCCTCCAGTTCAGCTGCTTTGGCCAGCTCCTGACGCTGTTGATGCTGATGGTCGGGGCCGCCCTGTTCGTGCACTACCACGTCAATCCCTTCAGCCCGGCCGAGGCCGAGCTGGTCAAGGCCGGCGAGGAGATGGTGGCCGGGAGCCAGGTCGCCCTCCCGGAGGCGCGCGACTACGTCTTTCCCATGTGGATCACCACGGTGCTGCCCACGGGCCTCAGCGGCTTGCTGCTCGCCGGTGTGTTCGCCGCATCGATTTCCAGCCTCGACTCGATCCTCGCCGCGCTGAGCCAGACCACCCTCTCGCTGGTCTACCACCCCGAGGACCGCAGCGACGAGGAACTGGAAGGGCTCAACCTGGTGAAGAAGTCGCGTGTCCTGGTCACCATCTGGGGACTCGCGCTCACCGGATTCACCTTGCTTTTGAATGTCGCCCGCGACGGCATTCCGATCCTCCCGCTGGCCTTCGGCATGACCACCTACACGATGGGGCCCCTGCTGGGCTTGATGGCCTGCGCGGTCTTCAAGCGGGGGAGCATCCGCGGCCTGGCCGTCGGGGCGGTGCTGTCCTTCGCGATCGTCGCCCTGGTTCGCGCCGACTTCTGGGTTCTCCTCGCCAAGGCGGGCGTCTCGTTGGATTGGCTCGGCGCGCTGGGGACCTTCGACGCCGCGGAACTCGAGGAGGGCCGGGTTCAGGCGCTGTGGTGCTACGCCTGGGCCTGGCCGCTGACGACCCTTGTCACGATCGCCTGCGGCCTGCTGATTCCGGCATCGAAAGGCAGGAAGTTCTGACCATTCCGGGATCGCGGAACTGGACGGGAAATTCTCGTGAATTCCTGCGGAACTCATTGAAAACGAGACGGGAAAAGCTCCGTATCCCAGGGGGGTGCGCCGATTTGTTTCGGGAGATCGAAGGAATTCGAGGGTCAAGTTTGAAAATTTCCCCTGCGTGGAACATCGGTGGAAAAAGGCTCTTCCGGCTTCGATTGTTAGATGCCCCGGCTTCGGTCTTTTTTGCTTCTGCGAGTGCTCCCTAACCTCCCTCCACGCCGCACGATCCGGGAGGGGAATCCGGAGTGGGCGAAGCAATAAATCTAATTGATAGACGGAGCGAGAGAGATGGCAAAGGAGGAGCGAGAGGCAGGCAAACACAAGGCGAACGAGGCGAACGAGGCAGAGGCGCAATGGCAGACCGCCATGGAGAAGCTGGGAACCCGGGTCGGTGGCGATGCCTTCGACCGCTGGTTCCGACCGGCGAACTTCGCCGGGGTCGAGGACGACCGGGTGGTGTTGGAACTGCCGAACGAGATTCACCAGGTGTGGATCGAGACCAACTACCTCGATGAGTTGAACGCGGTGGTCCAGGAGGCCATTCCCGGCGTGCGCGAGGCCCGTCTGCGGGTCTGCGAGGGACTTCCGCCTGAGCACGGCCATGGCGCCAACGGAGCCCACGCGGTGAATGGCACGAATGGATCCGGCAAGGCATCGGGGGGTGGCCAGGCGGTCAACGGCTCCGCGCCGAAGCCCTCAAGCAACGGCCATGGGACTCACGGCGACGACGAGTCGTTGGAGACCTCCACCCTCAACCGCCGCCTCAAGGCCTCCGGCCTGAACGGCAAGTTCACCTTCGATTCCTTCGTCGTCGGTGCCAACAGCCAGTTCGCCCACGCCGCCAGCATGGCGGTCGCCGAGCGTCGCGGCGTCGGCTACAACCCGCTGTTCATCCACGGCGGGCCGGGGCTCGGCAAGACCCACCTGATGCAGGCGATCGGCCGCGAGCGCCTGCTCCACTCGACCAGCCCCAAGGTCGTCTACCTGACCTGCGAGCGCTTCACCAACGAGTTCATCGACGCCGTCAAGCGCGGCGACCTCGAGCGCTTTCGGCGCAAGTACCGCTCGGCGGAGGTCATGCTGATCGATGACGTCCAGTTCATCGCCGGCAAGGACCGCTCGCAGGAGGAGTTCTTCCACACCTTCAACACCCTGCTCGACGGTCACTGCCAGGTGGTGCTGACCAGCGACCGGCCGGCCTCCGAGATCAAGAACCTCGAGCCCCGACTGGTGTCGCGCTTCGAGTGCGGCCTCACCGTCGAGCTCCAGGCGCCCGCCTTCGAGACCCGCCTGGCGATCCTCCAGCGCAAGGTCGACGAGTGGAAGGTCAAGGTCGACCCCGGCGTCATCCGCTTCCTCGCCGAGCGCCTGCGCAGCAACGTCCGGCGCCTCGAGGGCGGCCTGATGCGCGTGGCCACCTACTGCTCGCTGGCCGCCGAGCCGGTCACGGCGGAGCGGATCGAGCACCTGTTGCGCGACCTCCTGCGCGAGGAGAACGGCCGCAAGGTCAGCATCGACTCGATCCAGCGCAAGGTCGCCGAGGCCTTCGACCTGCGCCTCGCCGACATGACCTCGCGGCGCCGGCCGGCCAGCATCGCCTTCCCGCGTCAGATCGCGATGTATCTCAGCCGCAGCCTCACCAACGCCTCGCTGGTCGAGATCGGCGAGGCCTTCGGCGGGCGTGACCACGGCACCGTCATCCACGCCGTGAAGCGGATCTCCGGCGTCCTTGAGACCGAACCGAACCTGCGCGACCGGGTCCAATTGATCGAGACCGAGCTGCGGCGCTAGGCCGGGACGCGGGCGCCAGCGGGGCGGGGCTGAGAAGACCGGAAACCCGAAGCAAAGTTTTTAAAATTCGGCGCCGGATCGGCGCCGGAATCTTCGTTTGACTTCCTTAAACGAAGGCTTGCCAAGGCTTCGGATCTGCGGAGAGCATGCGTCCAGTCAGAGCGCGTCTCCCTCATGAAGTTCCGTATCTCGAAAGAAGCCCTGCTGGATGGCCTGCAGAAGGTCCAGCACGTCGTCAGCACCCGCACGACCCTGCCGATCCTATCGAACGTCCTGCTGGTTGCGCGCGACGGGCGCCTGAGCCTGACCACCACCGACCTCGACGTCGGAATCACCGGTTCGGTCGAGGCGGAGGTCTCGAAGGAGGGGGCGACGACCCTGCCTGCCAAGCGCCTGGTGAACATCATCCGCGAGCTCCCGGCCAGCGAGGTCGAGGTCTCGGTCGACGCCAAGAACGTGGCCTCGATCAAGTGCGGTCCCTCCTTCTTCAAGATCATCGGCCTCGGTGAGGGCGACTTCCCGCCGCTGCCGGACTTCGACGGCGCGCGCGAGTTCCGCATCGCCCAGGGCCTGCTCAAGCAGGGTCTCAAGCAGACCGCCTACGCGATCTCGACCGACGAGACCCGCTACGTGCTGAACGGCATCTACACCTCGTTCCGCGACGGCAAGATGACCCTGGTGGCAACCGACGGGCGGCGCTTGGCGATGGTCGACAACGACCTCGACTTCCCGGCCAGCCACGAGACCGACGTGATCATCCCGACCAAGGCGGTGCAGGAACTCCAGCGTCTGCTCGGTGACTCCGGCGAGGTCCTCGTGCGCCTCAGCGACAGCCAGGTTTCCTTCTCGGTCGGCGACCATCTGCTGGTCAGCAAGCTGATCGAGGGCAACTATCCGAACTACCGCCAGGTGATTCCCTCGGACACCAGCGAGCGGGTCGAGCTGCCCCGCGAGGCCATGCTCGAGACCGTCCGCCGCGTCTCGCTGCTGTCCTCGGACAAGTCGAACTCGGTCAAGCTGGTGTTCGGCAGGAACACGGTCGAGGTCACCGCGAACTCGCCCGACGTCGGCGAGGCGCGCGAGACGATGGAGGTCGCCTACGAGGGCAAGGAGATGCAGATCGCCTTCAATCCCGAGTTCCTCAAGGCGCCGCTGCAGAACCTCGAGGAGGACACCGTCTACCTCGACCTCATCGACGAGATGAGCCCGGGCGTGGTCCGCATCGACGGCAGCTTCCTCTACGTGATCATGCCGATGCGCGTGACCGGGTGAGCGCCTGCGGCGCCTGAGTAGCGGGCTTTTTGTCTCCGCCGCGGCGGATCCTTTGTCGAAGAGACGCTTGCTGTCGAGCGAGGCGCTTTTCAAGTGCTCCGTCCTCGTCGTCGTTCTCGTCCTTCGTCCTCGATTCTTCAGCTCTTGCGAGCGCGAAGGGCGAGGACGATTCTCCCCATTACTCGCTACCGTCAGATCGCGGAGCCCAAGGAGCGGGGATTTGCAATCCCCGGACGCCAATGAGGTGAGGCCGAAGCGAGTGTGAGCAGAGAGGGCGGTTCGCGATGGACTTCTGGTGTGGGATGACGCCCGATCGTAGGGGTGGTTCGCCGGGGATTGCAAATCCCCGCTCCTTGCGAAGTCCTTGGGCCGGACCGAGCTCTCCCCAAGCTCGCCGTCCTCGTCGTCGTTCTCGTCCTTCGTCCTCGCAGGAGCCGAAGAATCGAGGACGAGAACGACGACGAGGACGACGACGAGGACGACGACGAGGACGATTCTCTCCCCCCGCTACCTGCTACCCGCTACCGGCTCCCCGAGCGTCGCGAGACACCCCGGGCAGTTCTGCACCAGGTGCCCCGGGGCGACCTCGACGAGCTCGGGCGGGTGGTCGGTCACGCAGCGGCTGGGGTCGCCGATCCGGTTGCGCGGCTGGAAGGCGCAGCCGGCCGGCGGGTGGCTCAGGTCGGGTGGCAGGCCGGGAATCGTGTAGAGCGGCTCGTCGCGACGATGGTTCGCCGGGATGCTCTGCAGCAGTGAGCGCGTGTAGGCGTGGCGCGGGTGCTGGAACAACTCGTCGCGCGGGGCGCTCTCGACCACGCGGCCGGCATACATGACGTTGATGTGGTCGCAGACCTGCGAGACGACGGCGAGGTCGTGGGTCACGAAGATCACCGCGGTGCCGAGCGAGCGCTGGCGCTCCTCGATGAGCTCGAGGACCTGCTTCTGCACGGTGACGTCGAGCGCCGTGGTCGGCTCGTCGCAGATCAACAGCTCGGGCCGGGTGATCAGTGCCATGGCGATCATCACCCGCTGGCGCATGCCGCCGGAGAACTCGTGCGGATAGGACTGGATGCGCTCCTCGGGGTCCGGAATGCCGACCTCGTCCAGCGACTCGATGGCCCGCTCGATCGCCCGGCGTCCCTTGAGCCCCTCATGCAGGGCCAGCGGCTCGAGCAGCTGCTGGCGCACCGTCAGGTACGGGTTCAGCGAGGTCATCGGATCCTGGAAAATCATCGAGATCCGCTTGCCGCGGATCTGGCGCAGCCGGCGCTCAGGGACCTGCAGCAGGTCCTCGCCGTCGAAGCGCGCCGAGCCCGCGTGGATGCGGCCCGGGGGCGTCGGGATCAGGCCGAGCAGCGAGTAGCAGGTGACCGACTTGCCGGAGCCCGACTCGCCGACGATGCCGAGCGTGCGGCCCGCCTCGACCGAGAAGCTGACGTCCTCGACCGCGTGGACCACGCCGTTGCGGGTGTGGAAGCGGGTGGTCAGTCCCTGGACGTCGAGGATGGGCATCGTGGCGGAATCCTCTCACATGCCCCCCGCTCGGCAATGCCGAAAAGTCGCGGAGCTCACCGGGGAAGCGGGGTCCGCGATGCGGGGACGGAGTTCTTTTTGGTTTTGGACCAGGATGGATGGGATGATTATGGAGAGTGGGAGGGTTTTTTGGGGAAGCCCAAGCTGGTTTGCGGTGGATGGGACTCAGAAAGGAGTTTTCCAGGGGGCCATCTGACCCATCCGATCCATCCTGGTCCCATCTTCACGAGCGCTCCCCGCGGGTTTGCCTAGCGCCTCCGCGAGTCGCCGGCCGGCGGGTTGCGCCGACGTGAGCGCACCGAGAAGACCACCGGCACCGCCGGCACCGGGCGGAGCTCGCGGATCCGATTGGCGAGGTACTGCTCGTAGCTGCGGGTCATCATCGACTTGTCGTTCACGAACAACACGTAGGTCGGCACCGGGATCGTCCGGTAGCGCTCGTTCACCGCCGTGGTGGCGTAGTAGAGCTTGAGGCGGCGCCGGCCGACCAGCGGCGGCGGGCTGGTGTCGAAGGCCTGCTGGAACATCCGGTTGAGGGTGCCGGTCGAGGGCAGCTCGCTGGCCGCCTCGCGCACCGCGAGCACCTTGCGCAGGACCTGGTGGACCGCCTTGCCGCTCGCGGCCGAGGTGCACACGAAGGGGGCGTAGTGGAGGAAGAATAGCTCGCGGCGGACCTGCTCCTCGGCCTCGGCGCGGCGCGCCTTGTCCGGGGCCCCGGGGTGGAACAGGTCGAACTTGTTGAGGACGATGATGCAGGGCTTGGACTCGTCGAGGATCAGGCGGGCGATCTTGCGGTCCTGGGCGCTGACGCCCGAGGCCAGGTCGATCACCAGCAGGCACAGGTCCGAGCGGCGGATCGCCTTCTCGGTCCGCATCGCCGAGAACACCTCGACCGACTCGTCGCGGCGCGAGCGCGGCCGCAGGCCGGCGGTGTCGACCAGGGTGAAGCGCTCGCCCTCGAACTCATAGGGCAGGTCGACGGCGTCGCGGGTGGTCCCGGCGACCTCGGAGACGATGGTCCGGTTGTCGCGCAGGATGGCGTTGACCAGCGAGGACTTGCCGGCGTTGGGCTTGCCGACGATGGCCAGCCGGATGCCGCGCTGCTCGGCCTCCTCGACCGCCTCTTCGACCTCGCCCGCCAGCGGCGCGATGTGCCGGTCGATGGCGTCGGCCAGCTCGCGGAAGCCGCGGCCGTGCTCGGCCGACACCGCGATGCCCGCACCGAGGCCGAGCCGGCTGAGGTCGGCGAAGGCGTTGGACTGCTTGTCGCTGTCGACCTTGTTGATCACCAGCATCACCGGCGACTTCGCCTTGCGCAGGCGACCGGCAAGGTCCTGGTCGATCGGCGTGAGGCCCTCATGGGCGTCGACGATGAAGAGGATCAGGTCGGCGGTCGCCAGGGCGATGTCGGCCTCGATCGCGACCTGCTCGCCGAAGCCGTCGTCCAGCGTGGCGCCGATGCCGCCGGTGTCGACCAGCTGGCAGCGGTGCTGGGTGAGCTGGCAGGGCGCGTTGATCCGGTCCCGGGTGACCCCGGGCTGGTCGTGGACGATCGCGATCCGCCGCTTGGCGAGGCGGTTGAAGATCGCGGACTTGCCGACGTTCGGGCGTCCGACGATGGCGACGGTTGGCATGGGGAAATCTAGTGGGGCGGGGGAGACTTGGGGAAGTGCCGAGTGGGGGGAGTGCCGGGTAAAAAGTGGAAAGTGAAAAGTGGGCGCTCGGGGAGTGCTCCGCGCCGTTCAAGCTCATTCGCCATCTGCCATCTGCCATCTGCCATCCGCCGGCCCCCGGCTACGGATGCGAGCCGGGCTGGGCGTGGGGCGAGGCGTGGAGCTGGGCGATGCCGTCGCGGAAGTAGGCGATTCCCGACCAGACGGTGAACACCGCCGCCACGGCGCAGGGGTAGATGGGCGAGAAGGGGACCCATTTCAGCATCACCCAGCCGAGCGCGATCATCTGGGTGACCGTGCACACCTTGCCGCTCCACTGCGGGCGGACGCGGACCTCGTCGATGACGAAGTGCAGCAGGGCGGTGCCGCCGATGATCACGCCGTCGCGCGCGACCACCAGGGCGGTGAACCAGAGCGGGATCTTCCAGCCGTCGGGGCCCCAGTCGACGATGCTCAGCGTGATGATGCCGGTGAGCAGGAGGAGCTTGTCGGCGATCGGGTCGATGATCGCGCCGAAGCGCGAGCGCTGGTTGAAGCGGCGCGCGATCCAGCCGTCGAGCCCGTCGCTGGCGGAGGCGGCGATGAAGACCCCGAGTGCGGACCAGCGCAGCCATTCCTCGGGGTGATTCTCCTCGACGCTGATGCCGTAGTAGCTCGCCAGCACCGCAAACACCGGAACCAGAAGGATCCGGACCAGGGTGATCTTGCTGGCGAGTGTCATGGCGGCGCGGCGGCCGGGGTGGGGCCGACGGGCCAGTCTAGGGCGGAGCGGGCCCGGGGAGAATGCAATTCTGGCCGGGCGGGTGCGCCCGTTGCAGACGGAAGACTGGAAGACGGAAGACGGAAGACGGAAGGCGTGGAGCGGTGAATCGGAGCGCCGATCGCTGTGGTTGAGGCGGGGTGAAACGGCGATTCGGGCGCGATTGGGGTCGCGCGGTCCGGTGGGGGGCGGAGCGCCGTCCGCTGTGGCGGATTAGTCGGTTGGGAGGTGTGGAGGAGCGCAAGGGTGACTCGGGCGCGACTGGGGTCGCGCGGTCCGTGGCGCTTGTGGCGAGCATTGCTCGACTTCAAGCACTTCTTCGACAACGGACAACGGACAACGGACAAACGCCAAAGCCCGGCCCATGCGCAGCGCATGGAACGCCCAAGCGACAACAAAGCCTACTTCGGAATCGAGTGGCAGATCTGGCCGAGGGCGAGGACGCTGTAGGAGGTCACCAGGATCGGGTCGGACTCCATCCAGCGGCCGTTGCTGTTGACCCACGAGCCGTCCTCGCGCTGACGCGTGAGCAGGGCGTTGGCGAGGTCCCGGCGCCAGTCGGCCGGCTTGCCGTCATCGCGCTTGAGTTCGTCGATCCCGGCCACCGACAGGGCCTTGGCCATGGTCTGGTAGTAGTAGTAGAGCCCCTGCAAGCCCATGCCTGGGTTCTCCTCGAGGGTGTAGTTGCGGCCGAGCCAGTCCTTGACCGCCTCGACGCGGATGTCGCCCGGCTCGAGCTCGGCGTAGATCATCGACAGCAGGCCGGCGTAGGACATCGACCCGTACGAGCGCAGCGCCGTCCGACCGTTCTCGAGCTCCTGCTCGCCGGCCTTCGAACTCTGCGAGTTGTAGATGAAGCCGCCGCGATTGTCGGGGTCGTCCGAGGCCCACTCCTGGTCGTTGGTTTCCTCGAGGTTCTGGCAGCGCGACAGGAAGGTGACCGCGGCGTCCCAGTTGAGCCGTGGCTGGTCGCCATGGCGGCCGTCGGCGACGACCTTCTCCGACAGCGCGAGCGCCTCGATCGCGAGGTAGGTGTTCGACAGGTCGGTGCGGTCGTCGTGGGAGCCGTAGCCGATGCCGCCGTCGTTCGGGTTGTCGGTCTCCTTCGGCTTGCCGATGTCCCACTGTTCACCGATGAGGTACTTCCGCGCCTTCACGATGGCGGGCTCAAAGGCCTGGTCGCCGGCCAGGCTCATGGCGGTGACGGCGGCGGCGGTGTTGTAGACCGCCAGCCCCTTGTTGTAGATGCCGCCGTTGTCCTCCTGTTGCTCGAGCAGCCAGTCGAAGCCCTTGCGCAGGTGGTCGGGCATCGGCTTCGACGGGTCGTAGTCCGGGGCGCGCACCGCGGCGGTGAGGGCGAGCGCGGTGATCGCCGGCAGGTCGGCGTCGCCCCAGTGGCCGTCGTCGTGCTGCTGCGCGGCGAGCCAGTCGTTGCCGCGGGAAATGGCGAGGCGGGCCTCGTTCCGGACCGAGAGGTAGTCGTTGCGCGTCTCCTGGGCCTGGGCGGCGAGCGGGAGGGTCGTGAGGATGGCCAGGGTTGCGAGTGTCTTCATGATGGATTCGACTGGGGTGAGATGATGACGGTGACCGGGGTGCCGACCGGCGGCACGCGCTTGGCGAAGGGGAACCAGACCTCGTCGTTGAAGTTGTCCTTGCCGGAGAAGTTGATCATCGCCGAGCGGCTCAGGAAGATGGCGGCGATGTCGCCGCTTCCCTCCGCGTCGTAGCGCCCGTCGCGGACCCGGGAGCCACCGTAGATCCATGCATCGGCGGGCATCGCCTTCTCGGTCACGGCGTGGGCGACCCACTCGTTGATCGGATTGCGGCGGGTGCGCTCGCCGTCCTTCCACTCGACCTCGATCTTTACGCGCGAGCCCTTCCTCTGCTCCTCGGTGGCCTTCTCGAACTCGTTGCTGAACGAGCCGTCCTCCTCGAGCGCGTAGTAGAGCTCCGGCGATGCGGTGTAGTCGAGCAGCTTGAAGCCGACATTGAGCTTGGTGGGGGAGATCGTGGTGTGGAGCAGCGACTCGTGGATCTTGCCGTCCTGGTGGACGATGATGAACTCGAGCAGCCCCTCGGTCATGTTGACCTCGGCCGGAAAGCGCAGCTCGCGGGTCCTGGGATCGAGCAGGATCTCGCCGAGCGCCAGCCGACCGTCGTCGAGTCGGCGGATGGCGGGTTCGGCCTGGGCGACGGCCTGGTCCGGGGCGGGAAGGGTCTTCGGCTCAACCGGCGAGCGCCCGGCGTCGGATTCGGCGCCGAGCGCCGGATCCGCCAGGATTGCCGTCACGGCCGCGGTGGTCGCCACGAAGATGCCCAGCCAATGCTTCACGCCCCAAGCCTTCCATGGATCGCCGCTCCGTCCAGCCCAGTTTGAGGGGGGTGCGGAAACGATCACTCGCTGGCCAGCAGATGACCAGAGGGTGACCAGAGGGCGTGCGGGTGGACCCGGCGATGAATCGCCTCGCCCAAAGCGGTGGTGAACCACCGCAGTCGGACTCCTTGCTACCGGCTACTCGCGATCGGCCTCGTCGGGCGGTGGCTGGAGCGATTCGCCGAGCTGCCGCCACGACAGGCGGGTGACCCGGTTGGCCAGCGCCAGCGCGGGCTCTTCTCCCTCATCGGCTTGGCTCGGCGGGGTCAGCTCGGTGGCCGCGGCGATGCGGGCGGCGGCCAGCTTGTGCAGCGCCCGAAGGATCGCCTTGCGGATCTCATCGCTGTCGGCCGGTGCCGGCACCTCGCGCTGGCCGCTCTCGGGAAGGTCGCGCTGCGGGCCGCGCAGGCGCACCACCAGGGTCGGGGTCGAACGCGGCGGATCGAGGGCGGCGACCGAGGAGTCGACGGCCAGGATCCCGCCGGCGGCGGCGGTCAGGTCGGCCGCAGCCTCGCGGGCGGCCCGGCGGGTGAGTTCGATCCGGTCCGCCGGGGCGAAGACCGAGATCACCACCGGCAGGGAGCTCTCGTCGGGCGCGCGGGGGTCGAGCGATGCCTGCAGGCGCTTGATCGCCCGCACCGCGGCGCCGCGTTGCTCGTCATCGGGCTGTGCCGTGTCCAACACCCGTTCCCAGGCGAGCAGGGCGGAGGACAGCCGGGTCATCGACTCGAGGCGCGAGGCCAGTTCGATGAAGCGCGCGGCATCCGGCGGTCGGGCGTCGGCGAAAGCATCGAGTTGCAGCGGCCTGCCCGCCTCGGGCAGCGGCAGGGGGTCGATGTCCGTGCCATTTTCCAAGGGCTCGGGGGGCTCGACCTCAACGATGGGTGCGGGTTCGTCCTCGACCGCGAACAAGGGGGCCGGGCGTTGCAGGTGACCCGAGGCATAGGTCCGCGCGAGCTCGATCTGCAGCGCGTTCGGCGGCTCGAGGAAGTCCATCTCGCGGGTGTGGAGCCACCAGCTGACCCCGATCACCCCCAGCGAAAGGAGGATCACCAGCGGAATCGGGACGCGCGGCATCGGTCTGGATCCTGCCGCGAAGCCCGCCCCGCGCCAAGGGGGAAACCGGGGTCGGACCCGGCTTCGCCTGGAGAGGAACCGCGGATGAACGCGGATGGACGCAGATGGGGTTGAATGGTGGTGGATGGTGTCGGTCGGGTTTTTGGTCCGGCCGGAATCCCGGGTGCTCTGCAGAGGCAGGGTGTCGGGTCCCGCACAATGTGGACTCTGGGCGCCGGTGCCGGGGGCGTCCGGGGAGGGCGGCGCGGCTGCGAACCCTGCCGGGGTCGGGATGGGAGTGACACGGAGTCCGGGGTGTCGTCGCGTGGTTCCTCATCCCCCGGCTAATGGCTGGCATCCCGCCGGGATGCGGAGTCGCTCGTCGCCGTGGAGCTTGCTGACATCCCCCCGGGATGACCGACCACGCCTCCCCGCCTCGATTCGATCTCCCCGCGCGGCGACATCGGATCCTGCGCTGCGAGATCGGGCCCCGGACCGTCCGGATCCCGGCAGGGATCGCAGCCGGTCGCGAGTCGCCCGCCGGCGTGGAAGCATGCGGACATCGCGTCGGGGTGATCGACCGCGCCTTCATGCATCCGCCCCGCCACTCTTTCGGGACGTTCCGGATTGCCCAACGCAAAACGCGCCCGGAGCCGGAGCTCGCGGACGCGTCGTGGAAAAGTTTGAGCAAGCTCGCTGCCCGAGCCTCAGCTCTCGCGGCTCTTGACCGAGGTCGCCTTCTTGCCGACGCGGTCGCGGAGGTAGTGGAGCTTGGCCCGGCGGACCTTGCCGCGGTTGGTCACCTCGATCTTGGCGATGCGCGGGGTGTGCACCGGGAAGACCCGCTCGACGCCCTCGCCGTAGGAGATCTTGCGGACGGTGAAGGCCTCGTTGACGCCGGAGCCGCGCTTGGCGATGACGATGCCGGCGAAGATCTGGATGCGCTCCTTGCCGCCCTCGACGACGCGGGTGTGGACCTTGACGGTGTCCCCGACGTTGAAGTCGGCGACCTCATCCTTCATTTGCTCCTTCTCGATCTTGTTGATGATGTCCATGGCGGTCCTCCCTTTGCGTTGAAATCCTGGCCCCGGCACGCCGGGGGGCGGGAGAACTAGGGGATCGAATCCTGCTTTGCAATCGCGAAATTCAAGGAAAATGGGGCACCTGAGGCGGGGAAGTGAAGCTGGAGCCGACAGGCAGGGCAGCCGGCCCGGAATCCGACTGCGGTGATTCATCACCGCTTGGGGCCAGGCGATTCATCGCCGGGTTCTCGGGGCTTGGCCGGGGATCGCCAGCACCCCGCCGCCTCGGGCTCGAAGCCCATCGGCAGAGCGGCGCTCAAGCGCCGCAGTCTGCTACCTCCGACCCGCGACCCGCGACTCGCTACTGGCCCACGGGGCCCCGGCCCGCCACCATTCCGCCATGCAATTGACGCCGATTGGCCGGGTGCGGACCTGTTTCGGGGAAAAATTCGCCGTCCCACGCCAGCCGGGGCTGTGCCCGTCGGCCTGGGGCGAACTGCGCTTCGAGCCCGAGTTCCGCCGCATCGAGGCGGTCCGGGGGCTCGAGAGCTTCTCCCACCTGTGGCTGGTCTTCGGCTTCCACCTCACCGCGGGTGCGGGCTGGAAGCCGACCGTCCGCCCGCCACGGCTCGGCGGCAACGAGCGGATCGGCGTCTTTGCCAGCCGCTCGACCTTCCGACCGAACGGCCTCGGCTTGTCATTGGTCGCTCTCGAGGAAGTCGACACCGGCGCCCCCGACGGCCCGCTGCTCCGGCTCGGCGGGGTCGACCTCGTCGATGGCACCCCGGTCTACGACATCAAGCCCTACCTGCCCTACGCCGAGGCCCGGCCGGAGGCCCGCGGGGGCTATGCCGACGAGCCCCCGCCGCGCTTCGAGGTCGTCGATGACGGCCTGCTCGACACCTGCGACGAGCGCAGCGCCCGGTTGATCCGCGAGGTGCTCTCGCTCGACCCCCGCCCGGCGGCCGGCCGGAACGAGCCGGGCCGGGTCCACGGGGCCCTGCTGGCCGGCCAGCAGGTGCGCTTCGTGGTCGAGGCCGGCCGCTGCCGCATCGTCGATCTGGCCCCGGCGGCCCTTGGGGATTGAATTATTAAGAATTCCAAACTAGTTTCGCGACGTGATGGCTGTGCGAGTTCAGGCGGGATGGGTGGCTCTTGGGGCTGCGGTGGTGCTGGTGGCCGGGGGATGCCGGGAGCGCCCGGCTCCGGAGATCGAGGAACTCGCCGAGGCGGGATACGAGATGACCCAGGACGCCTGGTTCCGGGCTGCCGAGAGCGATGACCTCGACGCGATGAACTCCATGCTCAAGGGTGGCCTGTCGCTGGACACCCGCGACGCCGCCGGGCGCAGCGCCCTGCACGCCGCGGCCGGGGTCGGGGCCCTCAAGGCCACCGACTTCCTGCTCGAGCGGGGGATCGCGGTCGATGCCGTCGACGCCGAAGGCCGGACCCCGCTGATGGCGGCGGTGCTGCGGTCGACGCCGGAGACGGTGCGCCATTTCCTCCGCCAGGGAGCCGACCCGCGCGCCAAGGACCACGATCACTTCAAGCCGCTGATGCTGGCGGTGAAGGAGGGGCGGCGCGAGATGGTGCCGGAGCTGGCGCCCTACGTGCGGCAGGACCTCGACGACGCCCTGCTCGCCGCCGCCATCCTCGGGCAGGCCGGCGTGATCGACGAATTGACCAACTACGGAGCTAGTATTTATGCCCGGGTTCCCGACGGCCGGACCGCGCTGATGCTGGCGGCCCAGAAGGGACACGCCGACGTGGTCGAGCTGCTGCTCGAGATCGGCGCCAACCGCTTCGCGCGCGACTCCGACGGGCGCCTCGCCGCCGACCTCGCCGACGCCGCGGGATACGGCGAGATCGCCGCCCGCCTCGATGCCGCCCCGCAGGAGGACGACTTCGAGCTGGTTCCCACCGCCGAACTCGGCGGCGAGATGGTCGAGCGGGTGATGGCGTCGGCGGAGGGTGGAGCAGTCGCCGCCGGGATCGCGGCGCTCGACGGCGAACCCGCTCCGCAGGCGGAGGGGGAAATTTCCGCAGGTGACCTGACCGAAGGCGCCTTGGCCGGATCCGGCGAGGACGGCGAGCCAGGCGAAGGCGACGAAAGTCCGGCAGTCGAGGGGGTGGACGACGCGAGCCCGGCCGTCGCGGCGGCGGATGCCGGGGTGGCTCCCACGGCGGACACGGAGGACACGACGGCCGAACCGGCGAGCCCGGGCACGCGGTCGACCCGGCCTGACCGTTCACGCCAGCCCGAGCCACTCGAGGGTGCGATCCTCGGCAGCGGGACGCCGCCCGCGCCTGGCGAGGGGGCGGGGGGCATCGGCACCTCCGGTCCCGCAGCGCCGGTGGTGATGCGTTCCTTCATCCAGCGCGAATTGCCGCTGAGCGTGGTGGCGGTCGGTGAAGCCGATGCCGACCTGCGCATCGCCGGCCGGGACGAGACGGTCAAGGTCGCCGAGGGCGACTCGATCCCGGGGTCTTCGCTCAAGGTCGTGCGGGTCCAGCATCGGGTCCGCACCGGCAAGGAAGGCGCGGGGGCGACGGACGTCTCGGTGGTCGAGGTCGAGGACGTCGCGAACGGGGTGGCCCGGGAGCTCGTCATCGGCCTGCCGGCGCTCGCGCATGACCCGATCGCCCTGGTCGAGGACGTCGGCACCGGGAGGTACTACCTGGCCCGGACCGGCCAGCGCTTCCGGGCGGCCGACGGGACGGAATTTCTGGTGGCGGACGTGAGGCCGAATCAGTTAGTGATCGAGGAGGTCGACGGCGGCATGACCCGCACGGTCCCGCTCAGCGGTCCGCGCGGCTAGTCCGCGGCAACAGCCACTCCCCCGGGGCAATTCGGCCGACGCCGAGCAAGCGCAACGAGTCATGGACCCAGACACGATCGACGGTGCCGAGCCCGTCACCCAGTTTTCCATCCTGCTGCAGAACCGTGCCGGAGCCCTCGCCGCGCTGGTCAAGCTGCTCCGCGGCGCCGCGATCGAGGTGGTCGGCATCAGCGTCCAGGACTCGCGCGATGCCACCGTGGCCCGCCTGGTCGTGACGGACCCCGATGCCGCCGGGCAGATCTTCATGGAGAAGGGGATCGGCCACACGACCTGCGAACTGGTGGTGATCGCCATGACCGAGTCGGGTCCCGGCCTGCTCCAGGTGCTCGACTCGCTGATGGTGGCGGAGACCAACATCGACTTCGCCTTCGCCCTGCTGCCCTCGGTGCGCGGCGAGTCGATGCTGGCGATGCACGTCGAGGACTACGAGTTCGCCGTGTCCGTGCTGAACCAGGCCGGCTTCAAGCTGATCTACCAGACGGACTTGAGTCGCTGAGTGTTGTGACGCCTGCGGCGTGTGCTTGGTGCGTTGTTTGACGTTGCGGCTTGGGTGAGCAGGCAGGGTGGGGGTTGGTGACTTTTGAAGGCTGGCAAGCCTTCGGGAGTGTAGCCCGGGGTATCACCCCGGGTTGCGGGAACTGGGAATGAACTGCGCTTGGGATGAGCGAAGCGCTTCCCAAGCGCCGGTTCTCTTTCGCCCCAGAACCCCGGGGGATCCTCCCCGGGCTAAACTCCGCGAGGCCTCTGGCCTTCGATCTTCAGGCGCGTCTCAAAAACGGGACCGCCGCGATGGGCAGGCACTCCGCCCTCGCTTGCTACCCGCTAGTCGGCCTTACGGCTCCGGGAGGCAGGAAGTTTCCGACGCAACTCATTAACAACCAATACCCCAGAATTAAAAATCAAGATTCTTTGAACATCTCATGAGGTCGACGGTCTATTACTACGAACGCCGCCGTTGGCGGTGTGTGTAAGGGTAACAGCACAAGTCGATCTTTCCCATGGGTGTGGGAATTCTCGACAACTTCGGGCCGCCGGGTTTGGGACCCCGGCGGCCCACCTTTTTTTGGTGGGGGGTGATCGGGAGCCCCGCAAGGGCCTGGGGAGGAGCGAGGACGAAGGACCAGGGCGATGGGAGGGCGGATCGGAGCGCCGACTTCCTCGGGCGCCGTAGCCTTTGGCGAAGGAGGCAATCGGCTGGGAGGTGTGAGAGAGGAGCGAAAGGGCGACTCGTGCGCGACTCGGGTCGCGCGGTCCGTCGGTGTGAGGTGAGTCGCGGCTCGTCCGTCTCGTCCTCAAATCCGACGAAGCATCGAGGACGACTCTTCCCAGGCCCCTCGCTACTAGCTACTTGCCACTGATTACCGGCCCCCCGCTTGCTCCCAGAACAACTTCCCCGCGATCCCGAGTCCGATCAGCACCACCGCCGTGCGCACGGCGATCGGCGGGATCCGCTGGGCGAAGTGGGAGCCGAAGAAGTAGCCGGGGACCGATCCGGCGACGAGGAAGCCGGCAAGGCGCCAGTCGACCTCGCCGCGGGCGATGAAGTAAACGAAGGCCGCGGTGTTGCAGAGCAGGCCGAGCAGCGACTTGAGGGCGTTCATCCGGTGGATCTCCTGCAGCCCGAGCACGCCCAGGCCAGCCATCATCATGATCCCGATCCCGGCCCCGAAGTAGCCGCCGTAGAGCCCGACGAAGCCCTGGAACACCACGCCCCAGGGCTTGGGCTTGGCGGGCTCCGCGCTCTCGTGCTGGCGCAGGAAGCGCCGGATCGGGCCGTTGAGCACGAACAGCAGGGTGGCGAAGAGCAGCAACCACGGGACCACCGCATTGAAGACCGACTCGGGCAGCGCCAGCAGCAGCCAGGCGCCGGCCAGGCCACCGAGCAGCGAGGCGAGGCCGAGCGGGACGATCCACGCGGCGACTTCACGCAGGCGTCGCCGGAAGGCCCACACCGAGCCCGGCATGCCGACGTAGAGCGCGACGGTCGAGGTCGTGTTGGCCAGCACCGGCGGCAGCCCCGCACCGAGCAGGGCGGGGAAGGTCAGCATGGTCCCGCCGCCGGCCACCGAGTTCATCACCGCGGCGAGGAACCCGGCGAGGAGGACGAGGAGGTCGGTGGTTTCGATGCCGTCCGTTGTCCGTGGTCGCCCGACCTTTGTCGAGCTTGGGCAGCGGATGCCGGGAGGCGGGTTCGGGCTGCCGGGATGCTTCGGTCGTTTCTGTCCCTTGTCCTTGGTCCGTTGTCGAAGAGGCGCTTGATGTCGAGCGATGCACCTCCCAAGCGCGGATCATTTGCGCCCCCGAAACCCGGGGTGTGGCCCCGGGCTACGGTGGGGAACCCCGTTGGGGTTGAGGGAAAGCTCATGGGGGGAGCGTGAGCACCCGCCATGATCGACAACGGACAACGGACAAGGGACAAAAAGCCCGCCCGTTCATAGGGTGCCGAACCCACCCCCAAAGCTCCGCGGCCCCAACCAAGACAACCAAGCACCAAGCACAATCAAACACCGGCCGCAGGCCGCGTCAGCGCCCGATCTTGCGGCGGCGCTTGTTGCGGCGGCGCTTGCGCTTGCCGGAATCGTCGTCGTCATCGGCGCCGTAGGCACCATAAGCGCCGTAGCCGCCGTAGCCGTAGCCGTAGGAACGGCCGTAGCGGGAAGTCCGGTAGTAGCCGTAGGAGTAGTTCTGGCCGACCAGCGTCTTCTTCTCGCGGAAGCCGTTGAAGATGACCCCGCTCAGTGGCGTGCGGTCCTCCTCGACGACCTCCATCACCCGGCCGATCGCGCCCTTCGGGGCGTAGTGGGCGCGGACGACGAGGCAGACGTTGTCGGCCAGCGGGGCAATGATGCGGGTGTCGGGCACCGCCAGCAGCGGGGCGGTGTCGAGAACCACCACGTCGTAGTGGTGGCAGGCCCAGTGCAGCACCTGGCGCAGCCGGCCGGTGTCGAGCAGCTCGCCCGGGTTCGGCGCCTTGGGGCCCGAGACGATCATGTGCAGGTTCGGGCAGTGCGGGGCCTGGCGCACGACCTCGTCGATCGAGTTGATCCCGGCCAGGCACTGGGTGATCCCGCCGCCCTCGGGATCGCGCTCCATGTTGAACATCTTGTGGACCGACGGGCGCCGCAGGTCGAGGTCGATCAGCAGCGTGCGACGCTTCTGGCCCGCCGCCGCCATGGCGTAGTTGGTCGAGGTCGAGGTCTTGCCCTCACCCGGCAGCGCGCTGGTGAAGAGGGTGACCTTGCGCTTGGTCTCGTCGCCCAGCAGCGAGATCGACGCCCGCAGCACGCGGTACATCTCGGCGTAGCTGGTCGTCGAGCAGCCGGGACGGAACACCAGGTGGGTGTCCCAGTCGGCGTAGGGCTCGGGCGACTCGTCGGGGTGCTTCTTGTAGTAGCGCCGCTCGGCCTGGGCGAGGTGGTGCGGCTTGATGTCGGCGACCGCGGCGAGAACGGTGGTGTCGGTGTCGCCCTCGAGCTGGGCGACGGTGTGATACTTGTTGTCGAGCTTGGTCAGCAGGAAGGCGACGGCGAGGCCGAGGGCGAAGCCGGCGCCGCCTCCGGTCATGTAGATCTTGTTGGCCACCGGGGCCGAGGGCCAGCCGGGGACCCGGGCGAGGCTGCTGACCTCCGCGCTGCTCTCCTCGGATTCCTGGTTGACGCTGGACTCCTCGATGCGGGTGAGCATCGCGTTGAAGACGTTCGTCTGGCTCTCGATCTCGCTTTCGAGCACGCCGATCCGCGCCAGCAGTTGCTGGCGGGCGCCCCGGACGAAGGCCTCGTTGTCGTTCGTGGAGTCGGGCAGGATCGCGGTCTTGTTCTCCCAGTAGTCGCTGTCGGATGGCGAGGTGCGGGCGAGCTCGAACTCGCGGATGAAGCGCTCGCGGAGGTGCGCGAGTTCGAGGTTCGCCGCCTCCATCTTGGGGTGGGCCGGCAGGTAGCGGCGCTCGAGCTGGGCGACCACGACCTCCTGCTGGTCGAGCGCCTGGTGGACCTCGAGGGCCCGGGCATAGGACGACAAGGCCGTGCGCGCGGTCTGCAGCTGGCCACGGGTTTCCTCCGACTCCTCCATCAGGACCTCGATCGCCCCCGATCTTCCCTCGGTCGCCTCGCTCTGGACCTCGGCGAGGTACTCCCGCGCGATCGCATCGGCCAGCGCCTTGGAGACCTCGGGGACCTGGTGGGTGATCGAGATGTCGACGAGCCGGGTGTAGCGTCGTACCGAGACGTCGAGCCATCCGGCGATCCGCCCGGCGAGCGCCGGTGGCGGAGGAACCTGGGTCGGGGCCTGGTCGATGGCGGGACCGTCGCCCTGGGCCCATTCGGGCAGCCAGTTGACCGAAGGGGGAATCAGGCCGGGGAGGTCGCGCACGTCCTGGCGCGAGGCGACCCGCTCGAGCAGGTCCATGCGGGTGATCCGCGCGACCGCCGTGTTCATCGCCTCGACCGAGCGCAGGTCGATGTCCGCGACCTGGTCCTGCGACATGACCGAGGCGGTCTGGGTCTTGAGCAGCAGGGTCGAGCTGGCGGTGTAGACCTTGGGGGCCTTGGAGAGGTAGTAGGCGGCGCCGAGAACGCCGAGGATCAGGGCGAGGATGATCCAGTACCAGCGCCCCAGCAGCTCGAGCATCAGCCGGCGGGTCTTCTCCTTCGTCTTCTGACCATCCCGCGGCGAATCCTCGTATTCGTCATCAAGAAATTCGTCTTCGAACTGGGCTCGGGCCGGCATGGGGAGAAGGGATGTGGAAAAGATAGCTCGTCGGCCGCCAAAGCATGATTCAAGGGCGCGGAATCAATGCCCCGGCGTGGAGCGCGGGACGGCGCCGAGGATTCAGCAGATTCGGGGCCGGAATGGCAAGAGGCAAGACCCATCAGTGGGATTTCTGGTCCGGCGGTGCCGATCCGGCTCGATCCGGCCGGGAAACCGCGTGTTTTCCGTGACTTGGACGCGCCAATCGGGCGCGATGAGGGGAGCCCGGGAAAGCGAGGGGAGCGTCCGATCTCCAGCGCTTGAGTGCCCGTCGCCTCGGAAGTTCCGGTGAGGGCGGCCGGGGCTCAGAGGAGTTCAGAGGGGCTCAGAAGAAGCGCTCCGCGACCGTGATGATGTCGTTCGGCTGGAGGTAGTAGGGCGTGTCTCCGGATTCGGTCATTTCCTTGACGTTGAGCATGGTGACCCGGCCGCCGCGGTTGATGCTGACCTTCTTCGGGTTCGCCAGCTCGGTGAAGCCGCCGGCGCTGGCGATCGCGCTGACGATGTCGAGCCGGCCATCGACCGGCATCGGCAGCGGGCCCGGCTTGCGAACCTGGCCGAGGAGGGTGATCGTCTTGCCGACGAAGCGGCTCTGCTGGACCACGATCCGGTCGCCCGGGCGCACCGGGATCTTGGCGCCGCCCTCGGCCTGGGCGGCCGAGTAGGTCGAATCGTTGCCGTCGGCCCGCGACAGCACGATCCGCGAGCGGTCGGCGAGTTCGTTCAACCCGCCCGCGGTGGCGAGCGCGGCCGAAAGGTCGATCTGGCCCGCCGGCGGGATCGGGAACTGGCCCGGGTTGTTGACCGAGCCGATCACCGAGAAGAACTGCTGGCCGCGGTTGTCAATGGTCAGGCGGACCTTCGGGTCGACAAGGTACTTGTCGGCGTAGAGGAAGCGGACCGCCTCGATCGCCTCGGAAACCGTGAGTCCGGAGATCCTGACCGCGCCGATCAGCGGGAAAACCGCCTCCCCCGACTTCATGATCCGGGTCTGGGTGGTCAGGTCGTCCTCGCCGAAGACCTCGAGGCGGACCACGTCGTCCTCGCGCAGCTTGGTCCCCTCCTCGACCGGCACCGCGCGCGGGGCGTCCTGGGCCTGGGCAAGGCACAGCCAGGACAGGGCGATCACGAGACAGGCGGTCAGGAGGCGGGCCATGGGCGGATGCTCGGCACGGGGTTCAAGCGAGGCAATCGAAAAGTCGCGGGGTGTTGGGGTGTCGGTGGCCAGGCGTTTCCTCGGAGCCTTGCAAGGAGCGGGGATTTGCAATCCCCGGGCGAATGAGGGGCATCTCAATCCGCCAAGCCATTGGGAACCCACCTCGGTTGCATTCGCGCGCTCTCACTCCCGTCTCGCCTCACCGGCCTTCGGGGATTGCAAATCCCCGCTCCTTGGGCGGTACCCACCAGGCATCGACGAAGCCGCCCTTTGCTTCCCTCACGTCCTTCCGTGAACAACCGCTACAGAGGAGGAGGTTCAGATCGGAGCGCCGATGGCAGCCGCCGGGCCGTGGATGAGTCCCCCCTGGCTACCTGCTACCCGCTACTGGCATCCGCGATCAGAACGCGCTGTTGAGCGAGACGCCGACGCGGTAACCATCCCAGTCGCGGTTGCCGCCACTCTGTTGCTGCCATTGGTAGAACAGGGAGGTCTGGACCCGGTTGCGGATCGTCAGCAAGCCGAGCGAGGCGTCGAGGTTCAGGTAATCACCCGGTCCACCGGCGACCGCCAGGTTGCTGCTGTAGTCGTTGGTCTCGTAGGAGACCCCGAGCGCCAGGTTCACGCGGCGGATCTTGCGGTAGTAGCCGAGACGGACCGAGCTGGTCTCGCGGAACTGGCCGGCGCGGCCGACGTCGGCCTGGGTGCCCTGGTAGAGCGACAGGTTCATGCCCCACATCGCCGAGGCCCGGTAGTTCGCGCCGAGGCGCATCGAGAAGGCGGTGTCCGAGCCGCCCGGGCCGTCGACGAAGTCGAGGCCGAAGGTGCCGTCGACCGCGATCTTGTCCGACAGCTGGTAGTTGGCCCGCACAACCGGGCCGATGGTGTCGCGGTCGCCCTGGCGGTCGCCGGTCTGGCGGCTCCATGAAATCCCGGGGCCGACCCGGAACAGCGGGGTCGCCCGCCACATCGCGGTGAGGTCGAAGTTGGCGTTCTGGTTGCCGCCGAAGGCATTGCCGTCGGGCTCCGAGCTGCTGAAGCCGAGGCGGGCGTCGAAGTCGGTCTTGGCGCTCCAGCGGTAGCTGGCCGCCAGCGAGGCATTGAAGTTCAGGGTGTCGACCGCCTGGCTGTTGTAGTAGCGGTTGACCCCGGTGCGGTAGCTCGAGCCGAGCTGACCGGTGACCGTGAGCGGATTGCCCTCGTAGCCGAACTGGACGCCCAGGGTGTAGCCGAGGCCGCCGAGGTCGGAGTCGTCGAGGTAGCTGGTGTAGTCGAGCGAGGCATTGCCGCCGATGAACCAGTCGGTGCCCACGCTGCGGTAGCGCAGGCTGGGCGAGATGGTGAAAAAGATATCATCCTCGATCGGCGCGACCGGCAGGCCGGGGCTCTGGCGGACGTTCGAATCGTAGCCGAAGGAGGCGGAAATGCCGATGTCGAGACCGTCGAAGACATCCCCGCCCGTCGCGAGGAAGGCGCTCGGGGTCGAGGTGTAGCCGCTCGGCGCGGTGACCTCGGGAGCCTCCAGCAGGCCTTGGGCGAGGACGCCGGGCGACAACAGCAGCAGGGCGAGCAGGCTCGTGGGGAAGCCCTTGGAGAGAGCGGATCGCATCAGGGGGGAAGAGGCGGATGAACGGAGGGAAAATGCGGGAAAATCCGTGGGTTTGAAAGAAAAATACCCTTTATTTTTAGGTTTTCTGACTTCCAAAGGGTTTGTAAGGGCGGAAAGCACGTGAAATCGGAGATTTGTTAAAATCAACAGAGTCTGACTGAGAGACCGCCAAGCCCCGGAGAATGTTCAATGATTGCCGGCGAAATCGCCCCGGCAGCGGACTGCCCGGGCCGGGGAACCTTCCCGTGCAGGCGAGTGGCGGGGCCGAGGGCGCGCCGGGGAAAGGGGAAATCCCACCGAGCAGTCGGCCCTTTGGCTCCCTTCGTGCTTGCTGACGGCACGGTTATGATTTGTCCTGCCGAGCGAGCCGCAAGGTGCTTGCGGTTGGCCGCTTCGGGTCGGCCCTGACCTGCTCCTCCCTCGATGATTCCCTGGCAATACGGATTCCTGCTTGTCGCCCTGTTGGTGCCGGTTTCCCTGCTCCTGACGCGGGCGATGATCGCCCTCGGCCCGCGGCTCGGTCTGATGGACCAGCCGGGTGAGCGGCGGATCCACCAGGACGCGATCCCGCGCTGTGGCGGGGTTGCGGTTTATCTGACGGCGCTGCTGGGCCTTGGTCTTCTCCACATCGGCCAGACTTATCTCGGAAGCCCCTTTACCGGGGTCCTCGGCGGGCGTTGGCTGCTGCACTTCGCCGGCGCCTCGTTCCTGCTCTTCGTGATCGGGCTGATCGATGACCGGCGCGGGATGTCGGCCTGGGTCAAGCTGGGCGGCCAGGTCGTCGCGGCGGTCATCATGTTCTGCCACGATCCGGGCGGAATGGGCAACCTGATCGGCTTCGACGTCCCCTGGTGGGTCGACCTCGCGGTGCACGTCGCCTGGATGGTGGCCCTGATCAATGCCTTCAACCTGATCGACGGGATGGACGGCCTCTGTGCCGGCCTCGGTTTGCTGTCGACCCTGATGCTGACCGGGCTCGCCTTCGGCAGTTCCAACCCGGCCGGCGCCCTCGTCCCCGCGGTGATGGCGGCGGCCCTGCTCGGTTTCCTGCGCTACAATTTCCACCCGGCGCGGATCTTCCTCGGTGACACGGGGTCGATGCAGATCGGCTTCTTCATCGCCACCGTTGGCGCGGCCACGGTCGGCCGACAGGCCACCGTCTCGGCCCTGCTGTTGCCCCTGCTCGTCGCCGGCGTGCCGCTGCTCGATGTCACCCTCGCCGTGTGGCGCCGCGCCGCGCGCCGGGTCGCGGTTTCCAAGCCCGGCCAGGCCGGCATCAAGATCTTCGGGGCCGACCGCGACCACCTCCACCACCGGGTCCTCGGCCTCGGCCTGAGCCAGCGCCAGGCGGCGGGCACGATCTACGCCCTCGCCGGCCTGCTTGCGGTGATCGGGCTGATTCCCTTCCTCGGCGGGGCGCGGATGATGAGCCTGTCGATCGTCGGCCTGACCGTGGTCGGCCTGGTCGGCCTGCGCTACCTCGCCCCGGCGGAGTTCCTCGCCAGCGGCAACGGCCTGCGCACCATCGTCCGCCGGCCGCGCTCGAGCCGCCAGGTGGTGCTGGCCTACTTCCTCTACGACACGGCCGCCCTCACCGTGGCCGCGGGCTTGGCCTACTGGCTCGTCACCAAGAGCCTGCGCGCCGAGCTATCCTTCAACGACGGGGCGATGGCGGTGCTGCCCTTCGTCGCGGCCTGCATCCTGTGCCTGCGCTTCGCCCGCGCCCACTCGCGGCGCTGGACCCGCGCCTCGGTTCACGACTTCGCCGAGTCGCAGCTGTGGTTCGGCTGCGGGGTCGGCCTGAGCTTCGCCTTCTCGGCGATGTTCCACGCCGACTTCAGTTTCCGCGAGGCGGTGTTCCACCTTTCGGCCGGCCTGCTCGGCCTGATCCTGGTCTTCCTGCCGCGCTCGATCGGCTTTTTCCTGCAGGAGGGGGTCATCGACACGATGCACCGCAAGCGCCGGCTCACCAGCAAGCGGGCCCGGCGGACCACCTTGCTCTACGGCGCCGGCGACCTCGGTGAGTTGTTCATCTGCCACGTCCGTCTGTCCCAGGCCGAGACCTGGGGCAGCGACCACTTCATCGGCTTCCTCGACGATTGTCCCGAGTTGACCGGCCGGCGCCTGCGCGGCTTCCGCATCCTCGGCGGCCTGTCCGACCTCCCCAAGCTGGTCGAGAGCGAGGGCGTCAACAGCGTGCTGGTCACCTCCAGCATGCTGGGCCCGGAGCGCGAGGAGGAACTGATGCGGGTCGCCGCCGAGTTTAGGATCGAGGTGCGCCACTGGCGGCCGGACCTCAGCCCGGAGCTGCTCCGAGCCGGCGGCGGCGGCGGGGCGAGTTCTGCCAAGCCATCATCCAAGCCCGTCGGGGTCGGCGATGTGGTGAAGGGGTAGAGGCAAGTAGCCGGTAGCAAGGGGGGATTCGGAGTGCCGATTTCAGTCGGCTGAGAGGTGGGGGAGAGGAGTGAAAGGGCGACTCGGGGCGGACTGAAGTCCGCGGTCCGATGAGGGGCGGGACTTCTCCCTGGCTACCTGCTACCCGCTACTCGAGCGCAGCGAAACCCAGGATCGCACCTGACAAAGCGACCGGCCGGTGCAAGGCTCCGCGGCGATGGCTCCGTGGCGGATGGGTTGGCTGGTGCTGGTGGCGGCGCTGTGGACGCAGCTCTTCGCCGCCTGCGTCTACGGCTGGCGCTACGGCGAGTACTACGCCTATGGCTGGTACGTCCCGCCACTGGTCGCCTTGTTCGCCTGGCGGATCCGCGGGCACTTCACCATCCGCGAACCCGATCCGCTCCCCCCGTGGCTGCTCGTGCTCGGTGGGGTGACCCTCGCCGCGGCGCTCTTCGGGCTGCGGGTGATCGAGCGGGTCGATCCGCGCTGGACCCTGCCGATCTGGATCCAAGCCGGCTGGGTCGTCGCCATCACGCTCTGCGCCGTCCACCGGCTCGGTGGAAGCCGCGCCGTGCTGCGCTGCGTCCCGATCCTGGTCTTCGCCTGCAGTGCCATCCCGCTGCCCTCGGTGGTCGAGTCGAAGCTCGTCCATGGCTTGACGCAATCCGTGGTCGCCTCGAGCACCGTGGTGCTCGGCTGGCTCGGCCATGCGGCGCAGTCGGTCGGCGACCAGATCGCCTCGCAGGGCGAGGTCGTCCGCGTCACCGAGGGCTGCAGCGGGATCCGCTCGGCGCAGAGCTTTCTCATGGCCTCGCTTTTCTTCGGTGAGTGGATGCAGCTGCGGACCGCCCGCCGCGTCTGGCTCCTGCTGGCCGGCTTCGCCACCGCCTGGCTGCTCAATGTCGCCCGGGCCACGACGCTGGCCATGGTCCACTTCGACCGCGGCAGCGAGGCGATGGATGCGGTCCACGACACCGCCGGCCTGCTGGCCTTCCTCGTCGGCTCCGCCATCCTGTATTTCCTGGCGGGACGGCTCGACAGCGCGGGTGGACGCCAGCGCATCCGCCGCACCCGGGTGGAAAGGGGGGCGGCATGAAGGGATGGCAATGGATCGCCGTGGCGCTCGCTCCGGTGCTTGTCGCCGAGCTGGCGGCCGGCTGGTGGATGTCGAGCGGCGCCGAGGCTGCGGGTCCGGTCCTCGAGCTCAAGCCGCCGGCCGCGGGCTGGGAGCGCCAGCGCGAGGACTACGACGAGGTGGTTCCCTCGCTGCGCTGCAGCAGTGGCTGGATCGCCGACCTTGACGATGACGACGACCCGCCGGGGCCGGCGACCCGGGTGTCTTTCTTCCGCTGGGACGCCACCGACACGGTCAACACGCTCGAGGCCTTCAAGCATCTCCCCGAGCAGTGCATGGGGGCGATCGGGATGCATCTCGAGGAGGTCCACCCGCGGCGCGTCCTCGCGACCCCGCAGGGCGAACTCCATTTCGACTCGACCCGCTTCCGCAGCGGCGAGGGCGGCCAGGCGGTCCACATCTTCAAGTGTGTCTGGGTCCACGGCTACGACGGCGCCGACCTGCGCGGCGGCGTGCTCGGCGGCAAGACCGGCCACCAGCTGCGCGGCCTGCGGCTCGCCGCGGCGCGCGAGCGCTTCCGCCCGCGCCACACCCGGGTGATCATGGGCGCGGTCAGCGGCATGCCCACCGAGGCGCTGGCCTGGCGCAGCTTCCGCGCTGCCATCGAGGGCCAGTTGGAGTGGGTGGGGGCTGGAGTAGCGGGTAGCCGGTAGCAAGTCGCAAGGGGAGACTCGTCCTCGTTCTCGTCCCTCGTCCTCGATGCCTGATCCAAAGCGGAGACGGCGCGGGGTGAAACAGTGCTGAGTAAAAAGTAGAAAGTAGAAAGTGGTCTGGGGCGGAGCGCGAGAAGTGGCGGGTCGTTGGTAAGAAGATGCGTCCTCGCAAGGAGCGGGGATTTGCAATCCCCGGCGGTGCCCCCGAGTCGCGTTTCCTTCGCGGTCATCGTTGGGAGACAAGTTAACCGGCAGCCGACAGTCGGTAGCGGGGGAAGGCCGCGGCGGACCGCGCGACCCCCATGGGCGCCGTAGCCTTGGCGAAGGCGGCAGTCGCGCCCGGCCCTTGCGGCCGGGTGGGATGGTTGATGGTGGATGGAGGATGAGCTTGGGAAGCGCTCCGTTTGTCTCAAGCGCGGGTCATTGGCGGGTCCCCACAACCCGGGGTGCGACCCCGGGCGAATGGCTGGAACCCCACCGGGATTCAGGGCGCCCAGCTTCGCTTCCTTTGCGGCCTTCTGTGAGAACCAGCGGCGGGACGGGGATCCGGCCCGGCTTCCGCCACCTGTCGATGAGCAGTTGCAATGACCGGCCGCCTCGCGCTGAATTCCGCCGTGTTCGAGCGCCTCCATGACTTCTGGGTCGACCGCCACCCGCTGGTCCGCTTCGGGATCATCCTGCTGGTGATCGGCGGGCTCGCCGCGGGCCTGGCCAAGCCCGCGCTCGGCTTCTATCGCTCCTGGCAAAGCGATCGCAAGACCGACGCCGCCGCGCAGGCCCTGGCCGCCTCGCGCCACGCCGAGGCCCGCGACCTGGCACTGCGCGCCCTGCGCGCCGGCGGCGACGAGCAGCGCCTGATCCCGATCCTCCTGCGTGCCTCGTCGGCCCTCAACGACACCCGCCAGGTCGACATGGCGCTGGCCCTGATCCTCGCCGACGACATCGCCGCGGACGACCGCCTGCTCGCCTGGGACGTCCTCTGCGACCACGCCCCGGGCTGGCCGCTGATGATGATCTGGGGGGAGTTGTCCCGGCAGGGGGTGGGCACCGAAGCGATGGCCCTCGAGCTGGTCGACCGATTGCTCCGCGACGAGCTGCTCGTCGAGGCCGCCCAGGTGCTCGCGCCCTTGCCGCCCAGCGACGACGACGAGCGCGAGGCCCGCCTGCTCGAGCTGCTGCTCGCCAAGGACACGCCCGAGGCCCATCGCGAGTTCATGAGCAAGCTGCTCGGCCTGCTCCTCGACCGTCCGGAGTCCCGCGAACGCTGGCTGGATGCCTTCGACCGCCTGCCCTTCGGCGCGATGAACGAGCGCGAGGCCGAGTCGATGATCTACACCCTGCGTGCCGGCGGGCCGCTGGCGGGCGTGGACCACCTGCGCGACGGCCGCTGCCGGATGCGCTTCGAACCGGACAAGGCGGACGAGCACTTCGCCACGGCACTGAGGATGGCGGCCGGGGTCGATCCCGCCGCGCGGGCCGCCTGGTGCCTGCGGGTCGGTCGCCCGCAGGCGGCGGCCGAACAACTCCCCGTGGACCCGCCGCTGGCCGGCCAGCTCGAGCTGCAGTGGCGCATCCTCGAGGCGCTCGGTGATCGCGAGGCGCAGCTGAAGTTTCTCGCGCAAGCGCCCGAGCACGCCGCCTACGACTGGCAGGGCGCGCTTTGCCGGGTCCAGGCGGCGCGCCTCGAGGGTGACGACAAGGAGCTGCGCAATGCCCGCCAGGACGTCCTGCGCCAGGCCCTCGAAAGCGCCGCCCACGAGGCGCCGGTCGACTTGGCCCGCCGGGCCGAGGAGCTCGGCCTGCGGGCCACCGCGGCCGAGGCCTGGCTGCAGGCGGTTGGGCATCGCCGCGGCCCCGTCCCGCTGTCGCGGCGCCTCAAGTGGGTGATCGAGTTCTTCGCCGCCGAGAAGCGCGAGGACGAGTTGCTGGCGACGCTTGCCGCCTACCGTGCGATCGAGGCCGGCAACCCGGTGATCACCGCCCAGCACGACTACCTCGCCTGCCTGCAGGGGCGGCTGGAGCCGACCGAGCTGATTGCCAATGTCGAGCCGATCCTCGCGCAGCGCCCCGACGAACTCCCGCTGCAGGCCATTGTCGCCCTCGGCCACCTGCTCCTCGAGCAGCCGGACAAGGCCGTCGCCGTCACCGACGAGCCGACCAAGGACTGGTTTGCGGTCATCCCGCTCTACCGCGCCATCCGCGCCCTCGCGCTCGAGCAATCCGGCCACCCCGACGAGGCCGCGGTGCTGTTCGAGGACCTGCCGTGGAGCGAGCTGATGCCCTCCGAGCGGCGGGTGCTGGAAGCGCTGCGCTCGAGTAGCCAGTAGCGGGGGGCGATTAGCGGGGGGGGCTCGTCCTCGTCGTCGTTCTCGTCCTCGATGCTTCAGCCAAAGCGGAGACGGCGCGGGGTGCGAAAGTGCCGAGTAAAAGTAAAAAGTGGTCAGGGGCGCGGCCGGAAATCATGAGGAGAAGTCGCGGAGTGAGGCGGGGCGGATCGGAGCGCCGACTTCCTTGGCCGCCGAAGCCGTGGCGAAGGAGGCAGTCGGCTGAGAGGTGTGGAGGCGGAGCGCAAGGGCGATTCGGGGCAGGCTGAAGCCTGCGGTCCAATGGGGGAAGAGCTCCGTGGGCGGGCGCTGAATCTGCCCGGGTTACCTGCGGCTCGACCGCCGGATCCGGTGGGAGACACCCGAGGGGGGCAGGAAGGGGGCTTGGGACCCTCTCGGGGCCTAAATCAGCAAGGGATCCGGGAGGACGGGAGGGCCACCTCAGGGAAATATTTAGGCTTGTCTGATTTTGGGGGGAGCGCTAAATCAATCGCGTCGGGTGTTTGATTTCGCGACGTTTTCGAAGCCCCACCACCCCCTTGCTCGTGAAAAGCCTTTCCCTGTATCGGCATTCTATCCCTCTGTGCCTCATTGCGTTTCTCATCGTTCCCAGCGCACAGGCTGCTGTTGAAGACGACGAGGCGGCGCAGGTAGCGACGGTAAGTAGCAATTACACGACGCCAAGCCCTTTCGAGTGGAATTTGGACGAGGACTCAACCGCAACGAGCGATTTCGACCGCGTCGTTTCAAATAAGAGCAACAATAAGCTGACGGTGGCTGGGACGCTCAATGTCATTCTCGGAAGCAACGTCGATCTTTCAGATGGCTTCTGGGACGATGATCGGCAATGGACCGTCTTCAGTGGCTTCAACGGAGGGGAAGGGAACAACGGAAGCAATTTCACTGCAATCACCCAGCCTGCCGGACTTTCGACGGTTCGTCCGGGAGCTTCCTTCTCGGGCAGCCCAAGCTCCAACGGCAGTTGGACCCTTACCTACAATAGCGCAAGCTTTGTCCCCGAACCCAGCTCCGCCATCGTCGGTGGCCTGATCGGCCTCGGCTTCCTGCGCCGCCGTCGCGGATAAGGAGATCCACCGATCTTGCGGCGATCTCTGGAGTGGCGTTCTTCGAGCGCCATGACCATGGGCAGGCGCCTTCCAGGCGCGTTGATTTTTTTCGCAGCTGGGCTGGGTCGGCTCTCCTGCTGGTGAGAAGATCCGCCCGATAGCCGGGAGGACTGCGGTGATTCATCACCGCTTGGGGCGAGGCGATTCATCGCCGGGTTTTCGTGGTTGGGCCGGGAATCGCCAGCACGCCTCCGCCTCGGGCTGCCCCTTCGCCCCGCGCCTGCGGGGCTTCCTCCTTCGCCCCGCGCCTGCGGGGCTACGGCGGACAAGTCGGCGGACAAGTCGGCGGACAAGACGGCGGGCCAGGGAAGCCCATCGGCAAAGCGGCGCTGAAACGCCGCAGTCTGGGGCAGGGGAGCTCCGGCTCGCCGGCCCAAGAACCTTACCTCCGCCTGCGCCGGACGAAGGCCGCACCGAGCAGCAGTCCCGTCGGGATCACGGTCGACGGCTCGGGCACGCCCGAACCCAGTCCTTCTCCCGGCTCGCCGATCGCGCCGCCGCCACCGACGTTGACGCTGTCGGTCTCGTCGGCGGCGAGGTCGAAGTCCCACTGCATTGCGCCGGTGAAGTCGGCCGGACCGAAGGGGGAGCCGGTGCCGGAGAGCGACTGGCCGGAAGCGATCCGAGACTGCAGGCCGGCATAGGGGGCAATCTCCCAGCTGTCGAAGAAGACGCCCTGGCGGATCACGTCGGGGCCCGGGTTGTTGTCGCCATCCGAGATGGTCATCCGGCCCGTCGCGGCGTCGAAGACCGCGCTGTCGTTCCAGTAGTTCCCCAGGTCGTAGTCGAAGTAGTTGACCAAACTGAAGCTCGCCCCGGACGAGCCGGCGGCGACGTCGAGCGAGGCATTGAGGATGCCCGAGCTTCCGGTGTCGGTGAGCGTGTAGTTCACCGCCACGCTCGCGACGGCGGCAAAGGCGCCGCTGAACGAGGTGTAGGTGATCGTCACCGAGTTGGCAGTCTGGTTCGACAGCGATCCGCCGGTCAGCCGGGTCGCCTGGCCGCCGAGGCTGAGATACCAGGCTTCCTGGTAGAGCGTGTCGCCCGAGTCGTCGTAGCGGAAGGTGTCGCCGGCGAGGCTGGTGTCGTTGTACTGGAAGTAGGCCAGCCCGTCCGTGAGGGTCAGGGTCGTGGCGCCTGCGCCGCCTCCCATGGCCAGGAAGAGCAGGAAGGCAAGGCCTCGATTGAGTTGAAATGGGGTCGTCATGACCGATGGAATCAATGGAGCGAGGAACGCAGGATTTGCGGACTCGTAAAGGCAGCGGAACTATTAATTGTAAAGAAATATTAATCAATACCGAATACGCGTAGGTTCGTCGTCGTCCGGTTCGCCGCGGTGGATCCGTTCATTGGAGGTCTGAAGGCGGGGAATTTGGCCCGGGGCAGCACCCCCGGGGCCCGGATTCCGCCAAGGATCGGCGCTCGGGGCGAGCGGGACGCCATTGGCCTCGTCCTCCGCCTCATCCTCGATGCCTCGCAAGGAGCGGGGATTTGCAATCCCCGGCGGTGCCCCGGCTTCTCACTCCAGCCGCGCTTCGCGGCCGGCCATCCCAGCTCCTTGCTCCCCCTCGCGACGACTTCACCTCATCGTGGTTCGGGGATTGCAAATCCCCGCTCCTTGAACCCCGCCGCCAGCTTGCGCTTCGTTCGCGGCTTGCGGTGAGAAGCCCGTTTTTCACGGCCCCGCCAAGGGCGTCGGCGAGCTTGGCCTGGCCGTGTCGGCGTTCGTCCGGGCAACCACCATCCGGCGTCCCGGGCCCGGGGAACGCTTGAGAAGCCAGGGACCTCTCCGTGTTCGTGCGGACGGGATCGTCCGCCGTCCTTACCGGCGCTTGCGGCGCAGCAGGGCGCTGCCGAGGAGGAGGCCGGCCAGTGCCGAGCTCGGCTCGGGGATGGCGGTCCAGGTGAGCGTGTTGCCGGACAGGCTGAACGCCCCCTGTGACGGGGAAGGCGCGGCGATGCCCGTCTTGCTGCCGCCATCGAGATTGAAGTAGGCCAAGCTGGTGAAGATCCCGGCCCAATCCGAGATGGGGGTGTTGCCGTCGCTGGTGAAGATGTCGGTCCACGCCAGGGTGCTGTTCCAGAACGCGTCGCTGAAGTCGCTGCTGCCCGGCAGGACGATCTCGAAGACCGCATCGTTGCCGCCGAGCGAGCCGCCAACGTCGACGCCATCATAGTTGACCTCGCGGGCGCCCTCGTCGGAGGCCAGGTAGTTGAGTTCCCACTCAAAGGCCGAGCTGGCGTTGTAGGTGGCGTCGCCCGTGATCGTCTGCTTGCCCACGCTGGCCCCGGCCGCGTGGGTGCCGCTGATCGAGGCATCGCCGCCGATCGTGCCGGTTCCGGAAAGGGTGGCGCCGGATTGGATCGTCACATCGGTCGTGCCGCCGGAAGCGGTGTTGAATGCCAGGTTTCCGCTGGCTTGGCTGAGCGTGCCGCCCGTGATCGACGCCGTGCTGCCGATGGAGCTGTCGCCCCCCAGGGTGATGGTCTTGCCGGAACCCAGGGTGACCGAGCCCCCGGTCGCCTCCATCGAGCCGACCGTGTCGCTTCCCTGAAGATCGAGAGTCCCCGCCGAGACGGAAAGCGTTGCGGAATCCGACAGGACGTCGTCGGCAGTCGCTTCGAACTCGCCACCACTCACCACCACGGCCGAAGTCCCCATCGATACGCCGGTCGAGATCTTGGCGCCGGACACCGTCGTGGTTCCGGTGTAGCTCTGGCTTCCATACAGGGACAGGCTGGTGCTGCCGGAGCCGGCCATGGTGATGCCGCCGCTGCCGCTGATCGAGTTCTGGAAGAGGGTGCCGCTGTCGGCCCCGGTGAGGGTCAAGGTACCGGTGCCGAGGTCGACCGTGCCTCCATTGGAACTGCCGGTTTCGCGAACCGAGGGCACCGACAGGTCGACGTCGTTGAGGTCCAGGCTGGCGCCGCTGCTGATCGTGACCCCGGAGGTGTTGCCGAGGTCGCCGCTTCCGGAGAGCTGAAGAGTTCCGGCGGTGATGCTCGTGGCACCCGTGAAACTGTTGGAGCCGGAAAGGTTGAGTGTGGAATTCTGAAAAATGGTGATGCCCCCGCCTTCAGAGATGGATCCCGAGATGTTCAGCGTGTTCCCGTTGTTGCCGTAAATCTTGATGGAATGGCCGTTGGTGTCGATGCTTCCTGAGAGCGTGAGATCGCCATTGACCGGGTTGATTTCGAGCCCATCAGCGGTGCCGATCGAGATGTCGAAGGCAATCGAATGGGTCCCGGACGAAAAGTTCTCAAGCTTGGGGCCACCACTGTTGGATTGGAAAGTGACCGAGTTTCCGGTGATCGTACGGTTCGACGTTGCCGAGGAGCCGAATTGAAGTTCGTGGATGACATAGCCGGCATCCACGTTGTTCACCATCGTGGTCTCGTGGTTGTTGTTGATCCGGAGGATCGAGTTGGTGTCAGGTTCGTCGAAATAGGTGTCGGTGGTGGAGTTGTTGAACCAGCGACCTCCCGACGCTCCCTGCTTCCAGTTGCCATCGGGTGCGGTGTTCACCCAGTCGAACAGGACTTGAGAGCTGGCAAGCTGGGGCAGGACGGTCAGCGAGAGAAGGAGTGCGGCGGTCGGGGAGACTCGAAATCGATGCACTGAATTGGCCTTCATGGGTTTGGAGGGGGGCGGGGCTTGTCCTCGATTGCGGATGGCGGAGAGGACACTGAGGTTTACTAAAACTCCACCGCAGACGTCCAGCCTGTTTGGGTGAGAATGCGGAGGAGCCCCGAGATGGCTCGCATCCTCCAAAGCCCCAAACCGGGCGATGGCCCTCAAAGTCCGCGGGCGTGAACTCCGCAACCTCGAGCCCGTGGCGGTCGGAGTGGCGCTTTTCGAGCGCCATGGCGATGGACAGGCGCCTTTCAGGCGCGTCGGAACTCGCCATCCTTCCCGTGCGCGATTCTCTCCCTGGTATCGCGGGCGGGGCCGACTGCGGTGATTCATCACCGCTTCAGGCGAGGCGATTCAGCGCCGGGTTCTCGGGGTTCGGCCGGGGATCGCCTGGATGAGCCCACAAGGGATTCAAGCGCCGGCTTTTGTCGGCTGGGGGGACGAGAAGGGATCGGTTGATCCGGGCGCGACTGCCGCCTTCGCCAGAGGCTATGGCGCCCACGGGGGTCGCGCGGTCCGGTGAGGGGAAATCGCCTGCACGGCGGCGCCTCGGGCTGCCTCCTTCGCCCGACTCCGGCCGACAAGACGGCGGACTGGCGGCGCACCAAGCACAGCGGCGCACCCAGCCTTCGCCGCCTCCTTCGCCCCGCGGCTGCGGGGCTTCGGAGGACAAGTCGGAGGACAAGTCGGCGGACAAGTCGGCGGACAAGACGGCGGGCATGGCCGCATCCAACCTTCGTTTTCTTTGCGGCCTTCTGTGAAAAAACAGCGACTGGGGCGATTCGGGGAGGAGCTTGAGGAGCGCTCCGCACGGCCCAAGCGCGGATCAATTTCGTTCCAAAAACCCGGGGTTGTCACCCCGGGCTACGATGCGGCACCCCGTTGGGCTTCAAAGACCAAGGCCGCGCTTCGCCAAGAGCTCGGCGACGGCTTGCGCGTTGCGGCCGGGGTCGAAATGCTCGCGGGCGAAGGCAGCCGCGGCCTCGCCTCGCCGGTCCCGCTCGGCCGGGTCGGAGGCCTCCGCGATCGCCGCCTGCAGCGCGTTGAGGTCGTTCGGTGCCACCACCCAGCCGCCGCCGCTCTCCCGGATCCACCGGCCGATCGACGACTCGCCGCTGCCGACGAAGATCACCGGGCGCCCGGCGGCGAAGATCCCCTGCAGCTTGCTCGGCACCATGCAGCCGTCCCAGCTCGGCTCGAGCGAGGCCAGGTGGACATCGGCGCTGCGCAGGTGGGCCGACAGTTGCCCGCGCGCAACGTAGTCGTGCAACTCCACCGGGGCCTCCGGGTGATCGGCCATGAAGCGTTCGATCTCACCCCGCCGCTTGCCGCCGCCGAAAAACACCATCCGGCCCTTCAGCATCTCAGCGTTTCCGCTTTTCAGCATTTCAGAAAAGCGGTGACCCAGGCCCATGTTGCCCGAGTACATCAGCACGAGTTCGTCATCGGCCCAGCCGCGGTCGCGACGCAGGGACTCCGCCTGTTCGTCCATTTGCTCGAAGACCGGAGCAAGATGCTCCGGACACGGCCTGGAGCGGGACGCTCCAGCCACCTGCGATCCACCATCTTCCATCGGCCATCCACCATCGGCCATCGCCCCGGTCGCCCACAGTGGCACGGCGTGGACGCGGGCGCGGTCCTCGAGGTAACGCGCGACCCGCTCCTCCATGTCCGGCCCGAGCGTCACCACCGCGCTGCAGCGGTCGCCGCCGAAGCCGAGGCGGGTCAGTCCGGCGAGCAGTCGATGCGGCAGGCTGGCATCGCGCATCATTCCATGGGCGACCATGACGTCCGGGTAGAGGTCCATGACCCAGTGGGCGTGGTCGGCGCCGCGCAGTCTGCTGGCGAGCCGGGCGAGGACCGACAGGTAGGGCGGGGTGGTCAGGGCGACGATCCGCTCCGGCCGCGGGCTGAGGGTGAGCAGGCGCCAGGTCACCCCGAGGTAGAAGGAGGCGTAGTCGACCAGCTTGGCGACGACGCTGCCACGGCCGAACTTGGTCGCGCCGATCCGCAGGACACGAAGGCCCGCCGGCGCTGCGGTCGATCCGCCGATCTCGGCGGGCGCGCCACCACCGGCGTAACCGCCTTCGGATGCCAGCACGGTGACCTCGTGCCCCTGGGCTGCCAATTGCCGGGCCACGGCCTCCAGCATCAGCCCGGTCGGGGCCTCGTCGGGTGGGTAGTACTGGTTGAGCAGGACCAGGTGCACGGGGGAGTCGAGATGGACGATCGACGCTTGTCGATGGCGGATTTGTTGGGGGGGCGGGGAGCCACCGCGGAGTTCGCCCCACATGATCGAGGGCGAAGGCCAAGGAGCGGGGATTTGCAATCCCCGATCGCCGATGAGGTGAAATCGAAGTGAGAGGGTGTGGAAGCGAAGAGCGGGTCCCGAGGGCTCTGGAGTGCGATGCCATCGATGCGCAGGAGGCTCCGCCGGGGATTGCAAATCCCCGCTCCTTGCGGGGCCCCGCGGAGACTCCTCGCTGCCCATAGGGTTGCGCCGAAGAACCGAGCACGGCGACGAGGGACGAAGGAGGGGAAGCAACTGCGAGGTTCCCATCGGACCGCGCGAGCCCGGTTGCGCCCGAGCCACCCTTCCACTCCGCCTCCACACCTCATAGCCGACTGCCTCCTTCGCCACGGCTTCGGCGGCCAAGGAAGTCGGCGCTCCGATCCGCCCCGCGGAGACTCCTCGCTGCCCATAGGGTTGCGCCGAAGAACCGAGCACGGCGACGAGGGACGAGTTACGAGGGGCCAGGGGCGTCACGAGCAGAATACGCGAAGCGCTCTCAGCGACCGCCCAGCTCTCTAACGGTTCGACCAATTCCGCCTGCTCGCTTGATTTGCCGGGATGACTTCCCTATAAGACGCGCGTCCCGGTTGGCTCATCTTCACCGCTGAGTCTATTGACCTCCCCCTTGGCGCTCCCGCACACGGAGCCAATGGTCACTCCCTTGCACCCCGCATCGCCTCACACACGATCATGAAACCGGACTTTTTCCGCCGCGGAACGACGCTGTTCACGGCCCTGGCAAGCGCCCTTGGAATCTTCACCCACTCGGGCTCCGTGCTCGCCGTCGAGGCGGTTGCCGGTGTCGAGCTCAGCGACCTCGTCCAGACCTACGACGGCACGGGCAAGACGCCGACCGTCACGACAACGCCGCCCGGGCTTCCCGTCGACTGGGTGTTCACCGAGATCTCGCCGCCGCCGAGCGTCGTCTACAGCAGCATCTACGAACCGCTCGACCTGTCCTACCAGAGCCTTTCGTTCTCGGCGCAGAGCACCTGGGCGATCGGCGACCTCGTCGACCTGGCCGGCACGAACCGCGACCTCGAGTCGGTCGACACCGTGATGGTGACCTGGGCCGAGGCGGCGGACTACCCGGTGCTGGCCGCGGCCAACGCGGACGGCTGGGAGCACCCGGTGACGATCACGGTCTACTCGCGCGATGCTGGCGGCAACCTGACCAGCGTCGGCGAGGCCACCGAGACGATCTTCGTCCCGTGGCGCCCGACCACGCTGCCGAACGGCTCGCCCTATCCCTTCAATGGCTTCGCCTTCCGCATCAGCGTCCCGTTTCCGGACGGCATCACGCTGCCGGACCAGGCGATGGTGTTGATTTCCTACAACACGCAGAGCCAGGGATTCGCGCCGATCGGTGCGCCGGGACCCTACAACGAGCTCAACCTGGCGATGGGCGGCTACGCGCCCTCGGTGGGCACCGATGTCGATCCCTTCACGGTCCTGTGGGTGCGCGGCGCCGACGACTGGTTCTACCCGACCACCGGCACCCCGGATCCCTTCCTCGAGATCAAGGCCAGCGGGCCCGGCACGCCGACCAGCACGCCTCCGGTCGATGCCGGCACCTACCAGGCGACCGCCTCGGTCAACGACCCCGGCTACGTGGGCCTGGCCAGCGAAACCTTCATCATCGAGCCGGCGCCGGTGACCATCACGCTCGGCGACCTGAGCCAGCTGGCCGATGGCTCACCGAAGCCGGTCTCGGTCGACACCACGCCCACGGGAGTTCCGGTTGAGGTCCTCTACGAGGGCAGCCCGACGGCACCCAGCGCGCTCGGCCAGTATGACGTCCATGCCGCGGTAACGGATCCGAACTACGTCGGAACGGCCGAGGAGGTTCTCACCATCGGCTACAATTTCGCCAGCTGGATCCAGCCGAAGGTCGACGACAGCTCGATCCCGGCCGGCGAGGCCGGCACCGGCGACGACCCGGACCTTGACCTGATCCTGTCGCTCTTCGAGTACGCCTACGGGCTCGATCCATCGATGATGGATGGCGGCCCCGACGACGAACACCTGCCGCACATCGAGATGCTTCCCGATGGCGGTGCCGCGCTGGTGTTCCGCTGGAACACGCTGGCGACCGACCTCGAGTTCGACGTGGTGACCTCGGGCGAGCTCGGCGACGGCGCCGTCTGGACCGTCACGCCAACGGTCAACACGGTCATTGAGGACCTCGGCGACGTGAAGGTCATTCGCGCCGAACTGCCTCCCGGCCTCCTCACTGGCGAACGCATCTTCGCGCAGTTGCGGGTGACGCAGTTGTAGGACTTGTTGGCGGCTGCGCCGCGTGCGTTGTGCTTGGTGCCTTGTTGTTGGCCTTGACGAGTGCCGGGGTGGGCACGGCGGGTTCCGGCATCGCGGGGCGGGGGCGTGGTTCGGTTTGTCCGTTGTCCGCCGCCTGCCCGCCGAAGCCCCGCAGCCGCGGGGCGAAGGCGGGTCCTTTGTCGAAGAGGCGCTTGAAGTCGGGTGATGCGCATCCCAAGCGCGGGAGTGGCGTTCTTCGAGCGCCATGGCACGGAGCGGCGCCTTTTAGGCGCGTCGCAAGTGCGGACGAGCATCGCGCAGCCGCCACACAGCGGTGAGTTGAGCTTGCCGGGCGCTCCGCACGTCCCAAGCGCCAATCGTTTTCGTCCCCAAAACCCGGGGTTATCACCCCGGGCTACGATGCGGCACCCCGTTGGGGTTTTCGAGAGGTTCATGGAAAGCGCCATCGCGCTCCCCATGATCGACAACGGACAAAGGACAACGGACAAAAAGCCCGCCACTTCAGGCGGCATCGACCCGCCCCTCCGAAGCCGGGAATCAAGACAACGCACAAAGCACAACCGACCTCATCCACGTGCCCCCACACTCGCTGCAGCCGACAGCATCCCTCGCTGCCCGCATACCAGACACAGACAACAAAAAACCCGCCCGGGCCGGAGCCGGGGCGGGTTGAAAAAACAGGAAGCTCGCGGGATCAGCGGCGGCGGCGCAGGAGGCCGAGACCGGACAGGCCGAGCAGGAGGAGCGAGGACGGCTCGGGCACACCCTGGACGACGATGAAGTTGTCGCCCCAGTCGGCGCCGAGACCCATGGTCGTGCTGACCACCAGGTCGTCGAAGCTCGCGCCGGCGAGACCGGTCAGGGTGCCGGTCTCAACGAAGGGGGAGCCGACCGGACCTTGCAGCGAGAGCGAGAAGTCCATGTCGCCGAGGTCCGGGGTGAAGTCGATGATCAGCGAGTAGATGCTGTTGTCGCCGACCGCGCCGAACGCGGGGCCGCCGCTGCCACCGATCGAATCCCAGGTCACGTTCCACAGCGCGGGAGCGGCCATGTTCTGGCTGGTCGCGCCGAAGTTGAGGCTGAACAGGTTGTCGCCCGAGCCATTCGCCACGGTGAACGAGTAGTCGTTGCGGCCGGGGAAGAGATTGGTGCTGTCCTGGATCGAGAAGTCGAGGCACAGGGTCGAACCGGCGAGGGCGACACCGATCGGGCGCGTCGCCGAGAGCGGGTCGCTCGTGGGAACGTCGTAGAAGGTGCCGACCGCCGCGCCGAGACCCCCGCCGATCGGATTCACCCAGGTCAGCGGCTGGGTGTCGTTGGTCGGGTTGGCTTGATTCTGCGACCAGGAGTCGATGCCGGGCAGGGCGTCGCCGGAGCTGGCGCCGGTGAAGTCGGAGATAAACACGGACGCCGGGGCGACCGCAGTCAGGCCGAGGCCGAGAAGCGGCGTGAGGAATTTCTTCGGGAACATGGTGTGGGGCTGGTTCGTTGTGGGGGTCGAGAGGTGTGGACCTTGGAGATCGGTGACGCGACGGAACCCGGGGATGGCCGGAAGAGGGGCCAAAGGAAGGCCCGCCTCTTGGAGGCAGGCGGGGGAAGCAGGCGGGCCGGGAAAATCGCAGGCGCTTGGCGCGGGCCCTAGAGGGGGCTGAACACCGGTTTCTCGTCGGTGCCGGCCGGCGGCGGCGGGTTGTCGGTCGTGTTGCGGCGTGCCTCGGCCATGGGCGCGAAGGTCAGGGCCACCACCGAGAGGAGGAGGGCGATCCGAAGGGAATTCTTGGTCTTCATGAAAAATCGAGGAGGGTCGTGCTTCGCGATTCGGGGTGGAACGTATCGAATTCGTTAGGGGGAGTCAATGTCAATTGCCGGGGCAGGGGAAGGGTTCGAGGGCTGGAGAGTTCCCGGGATTCCTTGGATTCATCTTGGATTCTCCCCGGACTTGCCGCCCGAGTGACCGCAGGGCGGGCGAATCAGGGGGAATCCCGGGAGTTCGGGCAGAGTTATGGCGGAGGGGATTGGGCCGACCGGCTTGCCGGCGGTTCCGGGCCCCGGACCGGGATGAAATGAAGCAGCACGGGTGCCAAGGGTGCGGGTTCCGCCGGGATCAGGATCCGCCGGCTTCCGGGGATTTCCGGTCCTCCCCGGCCTCGATGCCCTCGAGGAACTCGGCGTATTCCGTCCGCCCGCGGGCCATCTGGCGGATCTTCTGGCGGGTCCGATCGCTGGCCGCGCCGTTTCCGCTGTCCTCGCCGATCCGCTCGTCGATCCGCCCGGCCCTCGCCAAGGCGTCCTGCCACAGCTCGCGGGTCCGCTCGACGTCCTGCGGCAGCCACGATCGCGCCTGGCGCAGAGGCGCGCCAATCCAGTCCGGATCCAGCGCCCGCTCGATCCGGAAGGCCTGCTCGACCTGCGCGTATTTGTCGTCGTAGTGCAGCGCCAGGTAGCCCTTCCAGTGCCACAGCGTGCGATCCATCGGCAGCCGTTCGAGGGCCGGGTCGATCCGGTCAAGCGCCTGCTGCAGGGGGTCCTCGGCGGGGGCGGGGTCGTAGCTCTGGCCACTCTCGCGGGCCGTCTGGAGTCGCGCCTGGTCCTCGCGATAGAGCGCGCGGACCTCGTGGCGCATCCGGCTGCCGAGGCCGGCGACCGAGCCGGTCGGTGGCTCGGCGTGCATCACGCTCAACAGCCACAGCCCGGCGCCCAGGACCGGCAGCCCGAGCAGGCGGAACGGCCAGCCTGCGGGGCGGCGATGCCGGTCGCCGGCCGGCAGCGCCAGCGCCGCCAGCAGGGCGGCGGTCCACGCCAGCGGCACGCGGTGCCCGGGGACGTCGAAGATGCCATGGACCGCCAGCAAGCCGGCGGCGACGAGGCAGCCGAGGCGCAGCGCGCGACGTCGTCCCGCGCGGCCGCTGCGCCAGCCGGCGAATCCGATCGCGCCGACGAGGACGAGAACGATGAGCGCCGCCGGCAGGCCCGATTCGGCGGCCAGCCACAACCAGTCGCTCTCCGGGTGCAGCGCGTCCGAGTCGTCGCGCTCGAGGGTTGCGTCGCGGAAGAAGGGGATCACCGCGGCATACTGGCCGGGGCCGACCCCCGACCAGGGCGCGTGGCGGATCAGGCAGAGGCTGTCGCGCCAGATCAGCACGCGGAAGTCGAGCGGCGCGCCGGCGTCGAACCCGGCCTTTTCGCCGGGGCCGGCGGCGGTCCCCGCAAGCTCGGCCGAATCCACCGGGGCGATCTCCTCGAGCTGGTCCTCGAGGCGTTGCTTCAGTCCGTTGTCGGTGAGCAGGAACAAGCCGCCGGCGGCCAGGACGAGCAGGGCGATCGCCTTGCCGGCGTGCTGGCCGAGGTAGCCGCGGCCGAGGTTGGGCAGCCACAGCACCAGTCCGATCGCCACCAGCAGCAGACCGGCGCGGCTGATCGACCAACCGAACACGGCCATCAGGCAGACCGCGAGCCCCAGCGCCGAGAACCCGAGCGACCCCCAGCGCTTGTCGCGGATCGCCTGCACCAGTGAGGCGAAGCCGGTCATCGCGCCCATCGCCAGCAGGGTCGCCGTGTGGTTGCGGTTGGGGAAGAAACCGAAATGCTGGTTGTGTCCGCTGAGGGCGCCCGCTTCGCGCAGCACCAGCGAGAGTCCGGCGTAGGCGGCGACCGTGAGGGTGAATCCGAGGACCCAGCCGGGCAGGGCGGCGTCGGCGGCCCGGTGGCCGAGCAGCCACAGCCCGACCAGCAGCACCAGTCCCTGCAGCGCGGCCATCTCCAGTGCTTCTCGTACTTGCACGACCTGCCGCGTTCCGGTGTCGAGCCCGGCCGCCTCGAGGCCGGCCCGCCATTCCGGCACGCCCCACACGCTGGCCGGCAGGAAGGCCAGCCCGCCGGCGATCAGGGCGGCCAGCGCGAGCCCCCACCACAGCCATGGCAGCCTGACCACCGGCGGGAAGAGCAGCATCAGCAAGCCGGCGCCCGCCAGCAGCAGGCCATGGTTCAGTTCCCAGGCCAGGCCGGAAGTCAGCGCGCCGAGAAGACAAAGGGCCAGCATCCCGCCCATCACCCATCCCGGGCTTGATCGTTCGTGTTTCATGTGTGGCTACGCAAGGTCGTTCGCGGCTCCGATACGCCACCGAGGCAGCGCATTCGCTTTTTGTCCCTTGTCCACCGCCTGCCCGCCGGCCTGTCGGCCGAAGTTTCTGGCGAAGGCGGGTCCGTTGTCGATCATGATGGGCGCTTTCGCTCTTCCCATGAGCTTCTCCGAGACACCCCTGTCGCTGTTTTCTTACAGAAGGACGCGAAGGTCGCGAAGGTTGGAGCGGCCATGCCCGCCGTCTTGTCCGCCGTCTTGTCCGCAGAAGCCCCGCAGCCGCGGGGCGAAGGAGGAAGCCCCGCAGGCGCGGGGCGAAGGAGGAAGCCCCGCAAGCGCGGGGCGAAGGCTGGGTGCGCCGCCTCGCCTGCTGTTTGAACCCCAGCAGGGTGCCGGAGTTTAGCCCCGGGTATCAGAAACGAAAATGATTCGCGCTGGGGTCGCGCGGAGCTCTCACCAAGCTCAACTCGCCGCTGTGTGTCGGCTGCTGCGCCGCCTTTCTTGGCTCTTTGATTTTGGTGGCTTGCACTCGCACCCTTCAGGCGCCGTGCTCGTCCGCCCTTGTGAGGCGCCTGAAAGGCGCCGCTCCGTGCCATGGCGCTCGAAGAACGCCACTCCATGCCGCGCTTGGGAAGCGCCATGCCCGACTCCCGCCCCTCACTCGCCCCCGACACCCGCCGCACCCGCCGGATCCCGCTTGCGCCACTGCTCGACCAAGGTCGTGCGGCCGATGGGGTCGGGGACTTGCCGGATCCAGCCGGGAAGGACCTCGGCGAGAAGCTCGGTCGGTGCCTCCCACAGCCAGCGCAGCTGGCGCTCGGGGTGACCGGCGGCGAGCTCGGCACAACTCAGCCACAGCTCCGGCGGCTTGGGGTCGATCGCAAGCAGGGCGGCATAACAACGGTTGGCGGCGTCGACCCCGCCAGCCAGGCTGGCCGGGTCGGCCTCGGCGCGCGCCATGGCGTCGCGGAACAAGGCGGGAACCCGTCCGGGGTGGTCGCCGACCAGCACCGCGGCCTGGCGCAGCGGGACCTCGACCGCGCGCGGCCGGAGGATGCGCTCGACCGAAAATTGCCGCTCGACCGCATCGACCCCGTCGCTTCCGTCGCTTCCGTCGTTTTTCGCGAAGGCCGGACCCATCTGCAGCCCGATCCGCGCGCGACGGTGGTGCAGCTCGGCATCGAGCGCGCGGATCCGCAGCGCCGCGTCGATCTCGCCGATGGCCGCCTGCGCCACGGCGTCGACCCCGCTCGTCGAAGGGGCTGCCGACATGAGCTCGGCCGCCCGCCGGGCGTGGCGCTCGGCCTGCTGCGATGGCAGCGGCGGCTGGCCGAGGAAGGTGAAGGTCAGTGCAGCCAGCCCGGCGAGCGCAACCACGCCACCGCCGAACTGCCAGGCCTTGCCGAGGGCCGGCGGGAGGGTGACCGATCGGCGACTGCGGCCGACCTCCGAAGGCAGCGCGAGCGCCGCCAGCCAGATGCCGGCCCAGGCGAGCGGGAGTTGGTGGCCGGGGACCGCGAGGATCCCGTGGACCGGGACGAGCAAGGCGGCGACCAGGCAGGCGATGGTCACCGAGCGCGCGTTGCCGGTGCGCGACCCGGCATGGGCGCGGCGCGCGACCAGCACGACCAGCGCCAGCAGCGCGACCGCCGGCAGCGCACCGGACTCCGCGACGAGCTGCAGCCAGTCGCTCGCCGGGTCGGCCGGCGCCGCCGACCAGGCCCCGCCGCTGTACTGTGGCGCCACCGCGGCGAACTGCCCGACCCCGGCCCAGGGCTCGGCGAGGATCATTGCGGAGGCGACCCGCGCGCGGTCGAGCGGGGCGGAAGCGGCGGGCGATGATGAAGTCGCAGGCTGGGTCGCTTCCGCCACCGGCGCGGCATCCTCGGAAGGCTCGGCCTCATCGATCGTGCCCCGAACCACGATGAATCCCGTCGCCGCCAGGATCAGCAGCGCGCTGACCTTGGCGACCTGGCCCTTGAGATAGCGGAAGCCCATCAGGGCGATCGATGCCAGCAGGCCGAGTCCCGCCAGCACGATGGCGGCGTCGCCCGGGAGGTAGGCCAGCGCGGCGATCGCCGGCAGGGCGACCGCCACCAGCGAGAACCCGATCAGCCAGCGGTTCTTGCGGCGGATCGCCTGGACCAGCGAGCCGGCGCCGACCACCAGCGCCATCGCCATCAGGGTCGCGCTGGGCTCCGGCTCGGCAAAGAAGCCAAATTCCGCGTCGCCATCGCCCGCGCCACCCGCCAGCGCCATCGCGATCACCGCGAGCAGCGCCACGCCGAGCGCCCACACGGCGGCGAGGCGCTGGCGCAGTCGCGACTCGACCCGGTGGCTGACCAGGTAGAGGCCGAACAGGGTGCTCAGCGCGAGCCCGAGCCAGTCCTCGAAGGCGAGCGCCGGCTGGGCGAAGATCAGGCCGCCGGTGTCGAGCGCGAGGGCGTCGAGCTCGGCGCGCCACGCCGGCGTGGCGGCCAAGCCCCGCGGCAGGAAGCCGGCCAGCGAGACCAGCAGGAAGGCGCCCGCCAGGACCAGCCACAGCCGCGGCACGCGCCGCTTCGGCGGCAGGAGCACCATCAGCGCGCCCAGCACAAGCGCCGCCAGGCCGAGCAGGAGGCTCGGTGGCATCTGCGGCACGCCTAGTACCAGCAGCACCAGCGGCAGCAGGCCGAGGAAGGCCTTGCCGGAGCGAACGCTGCTTTCGGAAAGCGGGGCGTGGGTGTCGGAGGGCATGGGGTGCGAAGTCGGAGGTCGGAGGTCAGAAGTCGGAGGTCGGAGGTCGGAGGTCAGAGGTCGGCCGGGGGGGCTTCCGGCGTTCTCAAACTGGCGAGCTTTTTTGTCCTTTGTCTCCGCCGCGGCGGATCGGGCTTGCGGGTGTCGATGGCCAAGGAGCGGGGATTTGCAATCCCCGGACGCCAATGAGGAAAGCACGCTAATCGACTGGGAGCAGAAGTGATCCGTCAGGTGTTCGAGGGTTGCGCAAGCGAGCGCTGGTGTGGCCCGCCGGGGATTGCAAATCCCCGCTCCTTGAATGGTGCTTGTGAGGTGCTTCGCTCGACTTCAAGCGCCTCTTCGACAACGGACAACGGACAGTCCGACTTTTCCAGCCCGTCCCGTGCATCCAACCCGCCAGCTTTCCATTCTCGGCTCCCGCACTGCCGGAACCGAAGACCCGCTGGATGGACAAAAGCAAGAGCGCACCGTTGCCGGTGCGCTCTGCTTGAAAAAGAGGATTCGCTGAAACGCGCGACTCAGGCGGTCGCGGCAGCCTGGGCGACCGGGCGGCGGCGGAAGAACGCGCCGGAGACCATCAGGCCGGCCAGGGCCATCACACCGGTCGTTTCCGGGATCGCGGTGAGGGCGATGTTGTCGAGGCGGAAGGTTTCCCCGCCGCCGGCCAAAGTCGAGAAGGTGAAGCTGATGGTCTGGGTCGATGCGAGCGTCACTCCAACCAGGTCGAGAGCGAGATCGTCGTAGTTCCCCGGACCGTCCCAAACCGTCTGCTGGTGACTCGGATTGAAGGTCGTGCTGCCGCTCGCACCACCCCCGGAAACCGACCAGTTGAGAACGAGGTCACTCGTAGCCGACTCCTTGTAGGCGGCGTCAAATACAAAGGTAGCAAGCGAAACGGACCCGAGGGTACCATTGGTGATCGCAAAGACGAGGGAGCCGGAACCCTCTTGGACCTTCACGTGGCCGTCCTGCGTCGCCGACAAGGTCGGCGAACCAGGGAGAACCGGGATGCTGGTCGGACCATAGAGGTTGTCGTTCGAGCCGCCGACATCCTCACTGCTGAGACCGTCGGTCACCGTTCCCGAGAAACCCGAAACCGCGAAGTCATGTGCCTCGACGTTGGAGTCACTGTCAAAATCGTGGAATCCAACCAGCAGGCTGGCATGGGCGGCCGACGATGCTCCAAGGCAGGCGACGGCGAGAAGAGGGGTGATTTTCATCAGGGGAGTGTGTGGGGAGTGTCTGGGGAGTGTCTGGAGTGCTTCTGGTGAAATTCTGGAAATTCCAAGGCTGCCCAATGCTTGGCTGCCATCCGTTTCGGGCATCTACGTAAGGACTCCCGGCCGGCTTGGCAATGCTTTCGTTAGGTTTCTTTAGATTTGCTGCCGATTTGTCGCTAGATGAGCGAAATCCGCTTGAAACATGACTTTTTCCGGAGATCTCCCGCTCAGCGTCGCGAACGACGTGGCGCTTTGAAAGGTCGGGACGGTGACGATCTCGCAAGCAATTTTTGCGAAGCCGGACCCTCATGCCTACAAATTGGAGCAAGATTCGGGCCAATCTGGCGCCTCGTGTGGCAGCTGCGCGGTGTCCGGATTGTCCGTCGTTGTCGCGCCCCGCCCGGCGTCGGAGGGCGGGGCGTCGTCACTTGGGGTGTTGGGCGTTTTTGTCTTTTGTCCGTTGTCCGTTGTCGAAGAGGCGCCTGCTGTCGAGCGAAGCGCTTCTCAGGCGCCATGGCTGAAGCGGCGATCATGGAGAGCGCATCGACTCTCCCCATGATCGACAAAGGACCCGCCTTCGCCCCGCGGCTGCGGGGCTTCTGCGGGCAGGCGATGGACAACGGACAAAAAAGCCCGACTGCTCGGACGGCCACGAACCACCCAGCCGACCGAAGCCTGTCCGCCATCTTGTCCTCCGAAGCCTCCGGCGAAGGAGGAAGCTCAATGAGCGATGGCGAAACCTCTGACATCTGACTTCTGACTTCTGATCTCTGACTATGCCTCCAGCCGAAGTTCATCGCGCCTGGAAGGCGCCGCTCCGTGACATGGCGCTCGGAAAGCGCCACTCCTACTCCAACTCCGGCATTTGCGGCAGCTCGATCGGCGGCAGGGCGGGGAGGGTGTCGTTCTCGCGGGCCTTCTCGAGTTTCTCGACCGCCTTGCGCCACTCGGAGGTCTCGGTCGGGTCGCTGTCGGGGAGGGTGCTCTCGATGTCGGGCAGCGGCAGATCGGCGACCTGCTGGTCGACCAGCAACTGGCGGAACGCCGCGCGCTCCTGGCGCATGAAGGCCTTCCACTCCACCTTGGCGAGCAGGGCACGGCCGGCCTCGGCCTCGTCGAGCATCACCCGCGCGGTGCCCTCGAGGGCGTCGGCCATCATCGGCGCGACCCGATCGCTCGAGCGGATCGTCGCCATCAGCGGCAGCACCTCGCCGGGCTGGCCGTTGCGCAGCAGGGCCATCGCCAAGCCCGAGACGAACTCGGGCTTGTCGGGGTGCTCCTCGACCAGCCCGCGCAGCGCGTCGACCGCCGCCTGCGGGGCGACCAGCTCGTGGATCGTGCCGAGGTAGTAGAAGTTGTTCTGCAGCTCGACGTTGTGTGGCTCGAAGCGGAGCAGCGCGCGGAACATGGCGAGCAGGTCCTCCGAGCGACCCTGGCTGGCCAGGCTGGCGAAGCGCGGCTGCAGGTCGAGGTAGAGCGGCAGCGGGCCCCAGCCGACCCGGATCGCCGCGACCCAGGCGTCCTCGGCGGCGCGGTTGGCGCCCAGGCCGCTGGCGTAGCGGGCGATCTCGAGGAAGCGGTTCTGGCTGTTGTCGAAGGCGGCGTGCTTGAGCGCGTCGTTCCAGGCCGACAGCTCGGCCGGCTTGTCGCCCTCGCGCCGCGCCATCACCGCGCGGATCAGCGCGAGGTCGACCAGGTCGGCCGACGGCGGCGGCTCCTCGAGCGCCTGGTCGATCTTGCCCTCGCGGCCCGAGCGAAGCAGGGCGTGGAGCATGGCGACGTAGGCATCCGAACGCGTCTTGGCCGGCTCCTCGAGCATCTCGAGCGCCATCTCGGCCTTGCCGTGGCGCACCAGCCAGGTGCCCAACACACCGGGGTCGATCCCGGAAAAGCGCTCGATCGCCTCGCGAAAGACCGCCTCGCCGGCTTCGGGGAGGCCCTCGATCCGCGGGTGCAGGGCGAGCAGGTGGTGGATGGTCTCGGCCTCCGGCTGGCGGCCGACCCACTCGGCCAGCGGCGGCAGCGGTGAGCCCTTGGTCAGCCCGCCGGGGGTCTCGCCGAGGATCTCGAGGGCGTCGAGCGCCTGCGCCACGTAGCGGTTTTCGATCAGCCAGGCGAAGTGCTCGCGGGCCTGCTCGACCCGCTCCTCGCTCGGCCGCGCCGCGAGCGCGCGGATCATCTCGAGCCGGGCACCGGGGTGGTTTGCGAAGTCCTCGGTCGCACCGAGTTGCTGCTCGACGATCGCCGCGCCGCCGCGGCGGGTCATCAGCGGCGACAGTGCGGTGAGGAAATCGATCTCCTCGCGGGTGTCCTCGGGCAGGCTGAGGTAGGCGCCCAGCGTGACCCCGTCAGGGGCTTGGCGCGCCATGATCCGCAGCGCCTCGAGCTGGTCGTCGCGGCCGGCCTTCGGGTTGGTGAACATCATCGCCGCGGCCAGGTAGGTCCGCGGCTCGCCGAGCTGGCCGAGCGCGCGGGTCCAGATCCGGAAGGCCTCGAAGTCCTGCGGCCGCGAGATCAGCACCGTGCGCGCCGCGGCCCGCGCCGTCGGCCAGTCCTCCAGCCGCGCCGCCGACTGCGCCTTCTCGAGGATCTGGTCGATCCGGAACGCGCGGTACTTCTGGTAAACCGGCTTGGCCGCCAGTCCCACGACCAGCAGCACGCCGACCACGATCGCGATCCGCCGGATCCGCCGCTTGCGGAGCTCCTTTTTCAGCTTCGGGTTGTCACTGAATGCCGCCAGCCCGTCGCTGGTGTTTTCGCTAGTCCATTTTGCCATCGAATCGTCTGGGAGTTGGTCGTCGGGTTGTGGGTGTCGCGGATCGCTCTGGCGGTTCGATTTGTCCGTTGTCCGTTGTCCGTTGTCGAGCTTGGGGAGTGCTCTGCTCACCTCAAGCGCATCGGCTTTGGCTTCGTTGCTGGCGACGTGGGGGCGTGGTGGCAGGACCG
>JAUIJB010000103.1 GCA_030430455.1 Verrucomicrobiia bacterium
CCGACGCCGACCGGCGTCCGCGTCAAGGCCGAGGCCCCGCTGAGCGAGATGTTCGGCTACATCGGCGACCTGCGCACGATGACCTCCGGTCGCGGCCAGTTCTCGATGGAGTTCAGCCACTACGCGGCCTGCCCGCGGAACATCTCCGACGAGGTGATCGAGGCGGCCAAGAAGCGCGAGGAGGAGCGCCGGAAGTAAGCGATCCGTCCGGTTTCAGGGCCCGCCGTTCCCGCAGGGGACGGCGGGTTTTTTCGTGGGCTTGATTCGTGCCGGAGGCCGCTGCTAGCCATCGATCCGCTCCACGCCATAGGCATCGAGTTTCTCGTCGGTGGAGAGGATCGGCAGGCCGCGGAGTTGGGCCTCGGCGACCAGCAGGCGGTCGAAGGGGTCGCGATGGTGGAAGGGGAGCGATTCCGCCCGGCGGATCGCCGGCCATTCCACCGGCAGGATCTCCAGTCCGGAGCGCTCCAGCAGGTCGGGAAGGTCGGGTCGATCGGCGTAGCCGACCCGCAACTTGCCGAGGCCCGCCTTGATCGAGATCTCCCACAGGCTGGCGAGGGAGACGAATGAGCGATTGGCCGGATCTTCGATCCAGCCGACGAGCCGGCGCGACAGCCGGGGGTCGTCCTGCAGGAAGAAGATCAGGACGTTGGTGTCCAGCAAGTGGTCCATCGAGGCTCAGGATTCGAACGCCGATGGGTCCTCCGCGACCCGCTTCAGGCGTGGCGGCAGGTCTCCGTCATCGACGTCGGTGCCGGCGAGGAGGTTCTCGAAGCCGATGCCCTCGGCGTCGAAGTCATCCGCCATGAAGAAGGCGTCACTTGCCAGCATCCCGGCCCTGGGGGCGCCCGCGGAGCGGGGCGGACCCAACTCGGCGACGACCCGGCCATGCCGGGTCAGGGCGATCGTCTTGCCGCCCTCCTCAATCTCTGCCACAAGCGAGGAAAGGGTGGTCTTGGCTTCGTAGAGTCCAACCTGCTTCACTCCGATCAGACTAGTCTGGTCTGATCGGGAGGGCAAGCGACTTTTTGGGGGTCGGCATGGCCAGGTCGGTCCTTGGGGAGGACTCGGAGCCTCGATCAGGCCCGCACGCGCTCGACGTTGGCGCCGAGGGCCTCGAGCTTCTCGTCGATGTGCTCGTAGCCGCGGTCGATGTGGTAGAGGCGGTTGATTTCGGTGGTGCCCTCGGCGGTGAGGGCGGCGAGGACCAGGGCGGCCGAGGCGCGCAGGTCGCTTGCCATCACCGGCGCGGCGCTGAGCTTGTCGACACCCTTGATGGTCGCGGTGCCCTCGTGGACCTGGATGTCCGCGCCCATCCGCTTGAGCTCCGAGCAGTGCATGAAGCGCTGCGGAAAGATGGTGTCGGTCACCTGGCTGGTCCCCGGGGTGGTCGCGAACAGCGCGGTCATCTGCGCCTGCATGTCGGTCGGGTAGCCCGGGTAGGGCTCGGTGACGATGTCCGCCGGCACCGGGTTGTCGCCGCGGTGGATGGTGCAGGCGTCGCCGCTCTCGTTGAACTTCACCTGGTGGCCGGCCCGGCGGAGGATCGCGCTGATCGACGACAGGTGGCCCTCGTGGACACGGCGCAGGGTGACGCCCTCGCCGGCGAGGGCGGCGGCGACCATGAAGGTGCCGGCCTCGATGCGGTCGGGGATGACGTTGTGGACGCAGCCGTGGAGCTTCGCGACGCCCTCGATCGTGATCGTCGGCGTACCGGCGCCGGTGACCTTCGCACCCATCGAGTTGAGGAACTCGGCGAGGTCGACGACCTCCGGCTCGCAGGCCGCCGAGGTGATCGTCGTGGTCCCCTCGGCCAGGGTCGCGGCCATCATCACGTTGTCGGTGCCGAGCACGGTCGGGCCGTTCTCCCCGCACAGGTCGATGGTGGTCCCGTGGAGGCCGTCCGGGGCGCTGAGGATGACGTTGCCGCCCTCGATCTCGGCCTTGGCGCCGAGCGCCTCGAGCCCGCGGATGTGGAGGTCGACCGGGCGGTCGCCGATCACGCAGCCACCCGGCAGCGCGACAACGCAGCGGCCGTTGCGGGCCAGCAGGGGACCCATCATGCAGACCGATGCCCGCATTCTCCGGACGATGTCGTAGGGCGCGGTGTCGGTGATGTCGTCGGCGGTGATCCGGACCGTGCCGGAGAAGCGTTCGACGTCGGCGCCCAGACCGGTGAGGATTTGCACCATGTAGTTGGTGTCGGAGACGTCGGGGACGCGGCGGACGACGACGTCCTCCTCGGTCAGCAGGGCGGCGGCGAGGATCGGAAGCGAGGCGTTCTTGGATCCGGAAATGGTGATCGCGCCATGGATCGGGGTGCCGCCGTGAACGAGGAGCTTGTCCATTCGGGGAGTTTGCTGGGTTTCAGGGGTCAGGATTCGGCGCGACGGGCGAGCGGGAAACGGGGGATGCCAGAGAGGTCGTTGAGGGTCAAGACGTCCTTCAGGCCGGCGGCGGTGAGCAGGCGCTCGACCTCGGCCGACTGCTGGTGGCCGATCTCGAGGGCCAGCCAGCCGCCGGGGTTCAGCCGCGCGGCGGCCTCGGGGATGAAGCGCCGGATCACGTCGAGGCCGTCCTTGCCGCCGAACAGGGCGAGGGCCGGGTCGTGGGCGAGCTCGCGGGCGAGGGGCTCGTCGGCGGGGACGTAGGGCAGGTTGGCGGCGATCAGGTCGAAGCCGGCGTCACCGGGGATCGCCCCGAACAGGTCAGTCTCGATGAACTCGATCGTCCCCGCCGCGTCGACCACCCCGGTGTGCGTCGCATTCTCGCGGGCCAGCACGAGCGCCTCGGCCGAGATGTCGGCCAGGGTGACCCGGGCGGTGGGGAAGTCGTGCGCCAGAGCCAGCCCGAGGCAGCCGCTGCCGGTGCCCATGTCGAGGATGCTCGCGCCGTCGGGGAGGGCGACGTTCCTCGCCAGCCACTCGGCCAGCTCCTCGGTCTCGGGACGCGGGATCAGCGCGCGGGCATCGACCTTGAGCTCGTGCTGGCGGAAGCCCACCGTGCCGATCAGGTGCTGCACCGGCACCCCCTCGCCACGCCGCCGGAGCGACTCGCGCAGCGGGACGAGGTCGGCCTCCTCGATCGGGTGGTCGAAGCGCAGGTAGAGGTCCATGCGGGTGCAGCCGAGCTGGTGCGCGACGAGCATCTGCATGTTGCGCCGGGCATCCTCGATGCCGTGCTTCTCGAGGTAGGCCGTGCCCTTGTCGAGGATGTCGAGGACGGTGGTCATCCGGCTTGCGATCGGGGATGGTCGCCTGTGGCCCGCGTGATCGAGCCGACGAGCCCGGCGAAGAAGGCGGCGCCCTCCTCGAGCGCGGCGACCTCGATGAACTCGTCGCGGGTGTGGGCCTGGTCGATCGACCCGGGTCCGAGGCAGATCGAGGGCAGGCCCTTTTCCGACAGGTGGGCGGCGTCCGAGAACCATGGTGCGCCGACCCCGCGGCAGGCCGGCCGCAGCTGCTGGATGCGCCGGATCCACGGGTGGTCGTGGGGGGTCTCCATCGGCGGCTTCTCGTCGGCCTCGGCGATCTCGACCGGCTCGTTGGCGAGCACCTCGCGCAGCAGCGCGAGAGCGCCGCCGGACTGGGCGAGGGCGGGGGTGATGCGGACGTCGAGCTCGGCCTCGGCGAGGTCCGGCACGACGTTCGGGCGGGTGCCGCCGCGGATCAGCCCGATGTTCAGCGTCGCCGGGCCGAGCACCTCGTGGCCGAAGTCCATCAGCCGCCGCGGCAGCTCGACCTGCAGGTCGACCAGCACGCGGGCGAGCTTCATCACTGCGTTGTCGCCGCGTTCCGGCTGCGACGAGTGGGCGGCGCGGCCGACGGCGCGCAGGGTCGCCCACAGCGAGCCCTTGGTGGTGTGGACGATGTCGAGCGAGGTCGGCTCGCCGACGATGGCGAACTCGTAGTCGCCGGCGTGTCGGCCGGCGAACTGGCGCGAGCCCCACTGCGCGGATTCCTCGCCCATGAAAGCGACGAAGTCGATCGCCACCGGGGAGTCCGCGAGCGCGGCGGCATGGCTCTCGAGGCCGTGGAGCATGGCCGCCATCGGGCCCTTCGTGTCGCAGGCGCCGCGGCCCCAGATGCGGCCGTCGCGCAGCTCGGCGGCGAAGGGGTCGATGACCATTCCGGCCACGCCGACGGTGTCGAGGTGGGGACCGAGCAGGATCCGCGGGCGGCCGTCGAGCGGGGCGAAGCGGGCGATCAGGTTGGGGCGGCCCGGGCGGATCTCCTCGAGCGCGACCTCGGCGCCGAGGCCGCGCAGGCGCCCGGCGAGGAAGTCGGCCAGCTCGCCCTCGCCGGTGCGGTCGGTCCCCGGCGCGTTGTCCGGGTTCACCGAGGGGATGCGGATGAGTTCCCGGAGGAGGTCGACGACTGGGGTGGCGGACACGGAAAGATGAGAATCCGTGGTTCCGAAACTTCAATCATGAAAGCCAATCAGGGGCAGGAAAGCTTTCGCTTGGCGGCGGCCGGGCGCGGGGTTAGGGGTCGAGGGTGCCGCCGACTCCGCTCGACTACACCCTGACGACCCTGCGGGTGCTGCTGGGTGCGTGGCTCGGCTACACCGGAGGCATCAAGGTCTTCGGCAGCGGGCTGGAGCAGTTCGCCGCCGACGTCGCCAACTACCGGGTGTTCCAGGACCCGTGGAACGTGGTCGTGGCGTGGTTCCTGGCCTGGCTCGAGATCGTGACCGGGCTGCTCCTCCTCGCCGGCGTCGCCCGCACCGGGGCGCTGTGGTCGGCGCTGGGAATGACCGTCGCCTTCATGCTCGGGATCGGCCAGGCCTGGGCGCGTGGACTCGACATCAACTGCGGTTGCTTCGGCGGTGGCGGGGAGACCACCAACTACCCGCTGCACTCCGCGATGCTGGTCCTGCAGCTGGTCCTGATCGTCTTCCTGCTCGGCGGTCGCGAGGGCGGGCGACGGGTCTTCCGTGGCCGCCAGCTGCGCCTGCCGGAGTGACCCGCGCTCCGGTGTTGCCCGCACCGCCGGGCGGGCCCATGGTGGGCGCATGCGATACAGCGAGCGGCTCAGGCAGCGGATCGAGCGGACGGGTTCGAGGTTGTGCGTCGGCATCGACCCGCGACCGGGTCCCGACGGGGTCGAGGCGGTTCCCGAGTTCCTCCGCCGCCTGGTCGGCGAGACCGCCGAGCACGCCGCCGCCTTCAAGCCGAACATCGCCTACTTCGAGGCGATGGGACTGCGCGGGCTGGAGATCCTCGACGAGCTGCTGGACGGCATGCCTGACGAGGTCCCGGTGATCCTCGACGCCAAGCGCAGCGACATCGGCGAGACGCAGAAGTACTACGCCAAGGGCTACTTCGGGAAGTGGAAGGTGGATGCCGTGACCCTCAACCCCTTCCTCGGCTACGACTCGCTCGAGCCCTTCCTCGACTGGGAGGGCAAGGGGGTCTACCTGCTGGCGGTGACCTCCAACGCCGGCTCGGCCGACTTCCAGCAGCAGCAGCTCGCCGACGGCCGCCGGGTGTTCCAGCTGGTCACCGAGCTCGGCGCGCGCAGCGGCGCGGAACAACGCCCGACCGACGTCGGCTACGTCGTCGGACTGACCAACGCCGCCGGCGTGCTGGAGGCGATGCCCGACGCCCCGCTGCTGGTGCCGGGACTCGGCGCGCAGGGGGGGGCGCTGGAGTCGCTGGCCGCCGCCGGGCGCACGGCGCCGGACGTGATCAACGTCTCGCGGGGGATTTCCCAGGGGCCCGCGGGGGGCGACGGGCGCGGATTCGGTGAACGCGCCGCCGATTGGGCGGCGACGATCCGCGAAGCATACGAAAATGCGGACAAGGCGGCCACCGGTGCCGCTTGATGGGACGATGGCGAATGGCGACAAACGGCGCGGCCTGGTCCAGGCGCACTACTCGGGCATCCTGCCACAGCGCGGCTGGCCGGAGCGGAACTACAGGTTCTTCCGTCATCGCATCGTTCCGGGGATGTTCCGCCGGCGCCAGGGGCGCTCGCAGCCGCCCCAGTTGCAGCCGCCCGAGGAGGGCGCCGTGCGGGTGACCTGGATCGGCCACGCCGCCTTCTTCATCCAGTTCGCCGACCACTCGATCATCATCGACCCCAACTGGGCCAAGTGGCACGGTCCGGTGAAGCGCCAGCGCGAGCCAGGGCTGAGCCTGAGCGAGATCCCCGAGCTCGACTTCGTGCTGGTCACCCACGCCCACTTCGACCATCTCCACAAGCCGAGCCTGAAGGTGCTGCAGTCGACCCGCGGCATCGTCATCCCCAAGGGCAGCCGCCGGCTCGTCGAACGGCTCGGATTCCCCGGTGTCCACGAGGTGACCGTGTGGGACGAGATCGAGTTCGACGGCATCCGCATCACCCACACGCCGAGCCACCACTGGGGCGCGCGCTATATCCACGACACCCACCGCGACTACGGCGGTTACCTGATCGAGGCCGGCGGCAAGTCGGTGTTCCACTGCGGCGACAGCGCGTGGTTCGACGGCTTCGCCGACATCCGCAAGCGCTGCGCGCCGATCGACGTCGCGCTGATGCCGATCGGCGCCTACGACGCCCCGAGCGGCCGCGACGTGCACATGAACCCGGAGGAGGCGGTGCGCGCCTTCGTCGAGCTCGAGGGCAAGATCCTCATCCCGATGCACTACGGCACCTTCCCGCTCGGCAACGAGCCGCTCGAGGAACCCGTCGACCGCCTGCTCCAGGAAGCCGACCGCCTCGGCATCAGCAAGCACGTGCTGATCCCGGAGGAGGGGGTCGGGATCGAGTGGTAGCCGGGCGGTAACCGGGCGGACCGCGTCGTCGCGCCACCGCGGCCCGTCCGGGGGGAGGCGACGGCGTTCCCCGTGACGCGCCGGCGACGCGGATTTCCGCATCGACCGCGCGTCGGTCCGCGGCGAGGATCTGGCCGTGCCCGAAAGCGTCAGCGACCTTCCCTTTGCCCTGTGGTTGTCGATCGGGGGGATTGGATTCCTCCTGCTCTTCATCCTTTTCGCCCTGTCGCGGCTGCGGGCGCGGCTGCTGTGGATCCAGCGGGCCCTGCTGGCGATGGAAAGCGCCCAGGCGACGCGGGAGGTCCGCGCGAGCCCCGAGGACCATCCCGGGCTCGACCAGCGCAAGTCGGCCAACCGGGTGCAGAAACGCCTCTTTCGCCAGTTCCTCGAGGAGGACCCGGCACGGCGGGAGATGAGCAAGAAGGAGCAGTTCAGCGCCTTTCGGAAGTGGCGCAGTGAGCGGGGACTCAACTGGAGCGGGGCGGACCAGCCCGACCCGGCCGGGACCTCCGGCGCGGGGGCGGACGAGAAGTTTCGGCCATCTTAAGCAATCACGCTTTTTCCGGTTGTCATCCGGGGGCTGCTTTGCAGACTCGCGGCCTGCCGAAAACCCCCGGGCAGCAAGGGAAAAGAGCTTGTGAAATTTTTCACAAGCTACCAAGTTCCCGCCGACGACCCGCCATTTCCTGCCTTTCGCCACTCAGATTCCGCCGTCTGCACCTCCGACGACCACCGTCATGGCCAACTTCTTTCCGCGCTGGACCAACGTTCTCCCCCTGAAAATCGCGATCTGCGCCGGTGCTCTGGCGGGGGGAGTGGTGATGGCCTTCACCTGGTATGCCACGCCCAAGACCCTCACGGTCGGCTACCAGCCGTCGCAGCCGATCCCGTTCTCGCACAAGATCCACGTCGACCAGCTCGGCCTTGATTGCCGCTACTGCCACTCCTTCGTCGACGTCGCCGGCCACTCCAACGTGCCGACCTCGAACACCTGCTGGAACTGCCACCAGCACGTCCAGAAGGACAGCCCGAAGCTGCAGCCGCTGCGCAACCGGATGGACCCGACGCTCGAGCACCCCGACTTCGGCAAGCCGGTCGAGTGGGTGCGGATCCACAAGACGCCCGACTACGTCTACTTCAACCACTCGGCCCACGTGAACCGCGGGATCTCCTGCCAGAGCTGCCACGGCCGGGTCGACCAGATGGAGGTCGTCCACCAGGACCAGAACCTGTCGATGGGCTGGTGCCTCGAGTGCCACCGCGCGCCGGAGAAGCACCTCCGCCCGCTCGAGGAGGTCTACAACCTGAAGTACGACCCGGAAAAGTACATCGCCGACAACCCGCACCTCCAGGTCGAGACGACCGAGGAGCTGGGGCTCAAGCTGAAGGAACAGTGGCAGATCGAGCCGCGTGAAAGCTGCGCCACCTGCCACCACTGATGCCCGTCCCTTCCCTCGACTTCCTCCCTTTGCCCGCACTTTCCAATCTTCGCCATCCATGAGCAAGCGCACCTGGCATCACCCCGAGATTCCCGCCGACGACACGACCGTGGCGTGGAAGAGCGTGGGACAGATCGAGGATTCCCCCGAGTTCCGTGAATGGCTGCAGCGCGAGTTTCCGCGCGGCGCCGCCGAAATGGCCGACGAGGAGGATGCCGAGACCTCGCGGCGCTCGTTCATGAAGCTGATGGGCGCGTCGACCGCGCTCGCCGGCTTCGGCATGGCGGCCTGCCGCCGTCCGGAAAGCTACATCCTTCCCTACGCCAACGCCCCGGAGTGGGTGATCCCGGGCAAGGCGACCTACTACGCTTCCAGCATGCCGCGCGCCGGCGGGGCGACGCCGCTGGTGGTGACCAGCTTCGAGGGGCGCCCGACCAAGCTGGCCCCCAACACCGGCCACCCGGACAGCGCCGGCACCGACAACTTCGCGCAGGCCAGCGTGCTCGACCTCTACTCGCCGACCCGCTCGCGCCAGGTCCTCAATCACGGCCGGCCGGCGAGCCGCGACGACCTCGCCGAGCTCGTCGCCGACCTCGCCGCGGATCCTTCCGCCAGGATCGGCTTCGTCTTCGGTCGTGACGACTCGCCGACCCGCTCGCGCGTCGCCAAGGAACTGCAGGGCAAGTTCGCCGGCGCCCGGTTCTACGCCTACGAGGCGCTCGAGAGCGAGGCTGTCAAGGCGCTGGGGGGCAGGGCTTTCGTCGCCGACTTCGCCAAGGCCGACCGCATCGTCTCGCTCGACTGCGACTTCGCCCAGCTCGACCCGGTCGGCCCCGTCTCGGCCTTCTTCCGGCGCCGCAAGCCGGAGGGCAACGACTACGACGGCAAGCCCTCCGCCGACAATCTCAACCGCCTCTACGTCCTCGAGTCCGGCTACTCGCTGACCGGCGGCATGGCCGACCACCGTCTGCGGCTCAAGCCGAGCGAGGTCGTCAAGGCCGCCGCCCACATCGCCCGCAAGCTCGGTGCCGGCAGCGCCGCCTCGGGCATCGACGCCCTCCCGGCCGAGTTCCAGCAGTGGATCGACACCATGGTCGACGACCTCGCCGGCGCCAACCCGGGCACCACCCTGGTGGTCGCCGGGTCGCGCCAGCCGGCCGCCGTCCACCACCTGGTCGCCGCCATCAACGCCAAGCTCGGCAACATCGGCGAGGGCCGTACGCTGCGCTGCGTGCACACCGACGGCGCCGGCTTCGGCGACCTCGCCCAGCTGGTCGCGGACCTCCAGGCCGGCTCGATTGACACCCTGGTCCTGGCGACGCCCTCGAACCCGGTCTACGACGCGCCGGCCGACCTCAAGTTCGGCGACGCCCTGGCGATGGCCCAGACCAGCATCCACCTCGGACTGCGGGCCGACGCCACCGCCCACGCCTGCACCTGGCACCTGCCGGCCTGCCACTACCTCGAGTCCTGGGGTGACGCGCGCAGCGCCAACGGCGTGCACACGGTGGTGCAGCCGATGATCTACCCGCTCTACCCCGACAGCGCCTCCGAGCTCGACCTCCTGCTCGCGCTGCTTTCCGACGACGGCAAGCTGATCGTCGGGGAGGGGGAGGAGGGCGCCCCGACGCCGGCCTACCAGGCCGTGCGGAGCACCTTCGAGGGACTCGCCGGCAAGGGCGAGAAGGCCTGGAAGGACTTCCTCCGCGAGGGCTTTCTCGCCGACAGCAGCTACGACGGCGCGGACTTCGCGCCGGACGAGAGCGCCGCGGCCCGGGCGGTCGGCGAGCTCCAGCCCGCCAGCGGCATCGAGCTCATCTTCGCCACCGACGGCTCGATCTACGACGGACGCTGGATCGACAACGGCTGGCTCCAGGAGTCGCCGGACCCGGTCTCCAAGGTGACCTGGGACAACGTCGCGCTGGTCTCGCCGAAGACCGCCAAGAAGCTCAACATCTACGACCAGATCGTGGCCCTCGAGACCCCGACCGCCGCGGTTCCGCCGGACGGCGAGGGCGAACACCGCAAGGGTCCGGTCGTCAAGATCACCGCCAACGGCGTCGAGATGGAGATCGCCGCGCAGATCGGCTTCGGCCAGGCCGAGGACACCGTGATCGTCCCGCTCGGCTACGGCCAGGGATACAACGCGGAGAACGCGATGGGCTTCGCCCCCGCCAACCAGAGCCACGTCGGCCAGGTCGGCATCAACACCGGCTCGAACGCCTACCCGCTGCGCACCTCGGCCACCGCCTACAGCGCCGTGGGCGCCGCGATCGCCACCACCGACCGGTCCTACCCGCTGGCGGCGACCCAGGAGCACCACTCGATGTACGGCCGCGCGCTGGCCCGTGAGGTGTCGACCCTGGAGGACAGGAAGACCCACCGTGACTTCGAGGCCCAGCTGGCCACCGTCAAGAAGCACGGCATGGACTCCCACATCCCGCCGAACATCTCGCTCTACAAGCGCGAGGACCGCCAGGGCAACGACCTGATCAGCGACAAGATCCACCAGTGGGCGATGTCGATCGACCTGTCGTCCTGCATGGGCTGCAACGCCTGCCTCGTGGCCTGCCAGGCCGAGAACAACATCCCGATCGTCGGCAAGGAGCAGCTCGCCATGGGCCGCGAGATGCACTGGATCCGGATGGACCGCTACTACGCGGCGCTCGAGACCAAGGACGAGGAGGGCAACAAGGTGGTCGACGAGGACAACCCGGCGATGATTCCCCAGCCGGTGGCCTGCGTGCAGTGCGAGAACGCGCCCTGCGAGACGGTCTGCCCGGTCAACGCCACGGTGCACACCGAGGACGGCCTCAACGCGATGGCCTACAACCGCTGCATCGGCACCCGCTACTGCGCCAACAACTGCCCCTACAAGGCGCGCCGCTTCAACTTCTTCGACTACAACAAGCGCAATCCGCTGGTGCCGCACAACCTCTACCGCGGCCCGCTCGGCGAGAAGCAGGTCGGCACCTCGGCCCACCTCCAGCGCAACCCCAACGTCTCGGTGCGCATGCGCGGGGTGATGGAGAAGTGCACCTACTGCGTGCAGCGCCTCAAGGACGCCAAGATCCGCCAGAAGCGCGGCCAGAAGCAGGAAGCGCTCGCCGCCGGCGACTCGACCGCGGTCGAGGTCTCCACCAGCACCCTGCGGATCCCGGTCGACTCGGTGAAGGTCGCCTGCCAGGAGGCCTGCCCGGCCGAGGCGATCTCCTTCGGCAACCTCCACGACGAGGGCAAGGCACGCGTCAACCGCGCCAAGGCGGCCGACCGCAACTACGACCTGCTCAACTACATCGGGACCGTTCCGCGCACCAGCTACCTCGCCCGGGTCAAGAACCCGAACCCGGCGATGCCCGGTGCCGAGAAGATCGGCCGCGCCACCATTCACATGCACTGATCTCGTTATTCGTTACAAGTTATTGGTTATTAGCGAAACACATCCCAATAACAAATAACCAATAGCAAATAGCTTCCCAGCCATGGCCACCGCCACCGAAACCTCCACGACCCGACAGGGGCCGAAACTTCCCGTCCTCAAGCGCGAGAAGCTCATCCTCAACGGGCGCTCCTACCACTGGATCACCGAGCGGGTCTGCGGCGTCATCGAGAACCGCCAGCCGCTGCTGTGGTGGCTGCTGTTCCTGCCCAGCGCCCTGATCGCCGCGGTCGGCGTGGGCGGCGGGCTGTTCCACCTGGTGTCGACCGGTGTCGGCGTGTGGGGCAACACCAACCGCGTGATGTGGGGCTGGCCGATCGTGAACTTCGTGTTCTGGATCGGCATCGGCCACGCCGGGACGCTGATCTCGGCCATCCTCTTCCTGACCCGGCAGAACTGGCGGACCTCGATCAACCGGGCGGCGGAGGCGATGACCATCTTCGCCGTGATGTGCGCCGGGATCTTCCCCGCCTTCCACGTCGGCCGCGTGTGGATGGCCTGGTTCCTCGCGCCGATCCCGAACTCCAACGCGATCTGGCAGAACTTCAAGTCGCCGCTGCTGTGGGACGTCTTCGCGGTGTCGACCTACTTCACGATCTCGCTGATCTTCTGGTACCTCGGCATGGTGCCGGACCTCGCCACCATCCGCGACCGCTGCAAGGCCGGCCTGCGCAAGCTCCTCTACGGGATCTTCTCGCTCGGCTGGCGCGGCGCCAACCGCCACTGGAGCCACTACGAGATGGCCTACCTGCTGCTCGCCGCGCTGTCGACGCCGCTGGTCCTCTCGGTGCAC
>JAUIJB010000144.1 GCA_030430455.1 Verrucomicrobiia bacterium
CGCCCTCTCCACGATCCGCCTGAAGGCGGACGAGGCCGCCACGACGCCGCCCATCCGCCTCGGGCTCATCGGCTGCGGTTGGTGGGGCCTGATCGATGCCAAGGCCGCGCTCGCCGCCGGTGGCTGCGAGGTCGTGGCGATCTGCGACGTCGACTCGGACCACCTCGAGAAGGCGGCCGGCGAGATCGAAGCGCTCCAGAAGAGCCGGCCCGCCACGTTCGAGGACCACGACGAGCTCCTCGCCGTCGAGGGGCTCGACGCGGTGATCCTCGCCACCCCGCCCCAGTGGCATGCCCTGCCGTTCATCGAGGCCTGCGCCCGGAAGCTGGATATCTACTGCGAGAAGCCGCTCGCCTACGACATCCGTGAAGGCCGGGCGATGGTCGACGCGGCGGAAAAGGCCGGCAACATCGTCCAGGTCGGCTTCCAGCGCCGGAAGGCGGCCGGCTTCGTCGGCGCGAGGGACCACATCCGCAGCGGCGAGGCCGGGCAGATCGTCTCCGTCGAGGCCCAGATCAACGTCCCGGTCCGGACCGAGGACCGGACCCCCGTCGAGCCGCCCGCTTCGCTCGACTGGGACCGCTGGTGCGGCCCGGGCCCGCTCATTCCCTACAGCAAGGCGGTGGGGCACTTCCACTGGCGGCTGGAACGGACCACCGGCCACGGCCATCTGGTGGACTGGGGCATCCACCTGCTCGACGCCGCGCGCTGGATCCTCGGCGCGGAGGCGCCGCGCAGCGTGCATTCCACGGGCGGGCTCTACCACCTGCAGGACCACATCACGACGCCGGACATCCTGACCTCGCACTTCGAGTTCGCCGATTTCCCGCTCACCTGGCGCCACCGGATCTGGGGCCCGCAGGACTTCCATCGCGAGACCGCCAACGGCCTGTTCCTCTACGGCGAGCGCGAGACGGTGTTCTGCACCGACGACAAGTGGATCGTCCAGTCCCGCCAGCGCGGCGCGGAGCCGCAGGTCCACGAGGCGAGAAACGACCCCATGGCTCTCCACATGGCCGAGTTCCTCGATGCCGTGCGCACGCGGGGCGAGGTCGGCTGCCCGATCGGCGACGGCCATCTCTCCACGGTCGCCGCGAACCTCGCGATGATCTCCCATGAGACTTCCTCGAAGGTCCCGTGGGACGCCGAGGCCGAGCAGATCCCCGGCAACCCCGATGCCGCCGCCCTCCTGAAGCGCAAGTACCGCGAGCCCTGGACACACCCTCACCAAGCCTGACCTCCAAAGCCGGCCGCGCGGGAGGATTGCCAACATCGCCGCCCGTGCCCACGAATCGACGACCCGCTCTCATGAAAACCCGCACCCTCGCACCCGTCATCCTCGGGCTCTCGCTCCACACCCTGGCCTCCGCCGAGTCGATCGATGTCACGCTCGACCGCTCGAAGACCGGCGAACCGATCAACCCCTTCATCTACGGCCAGTTCATCGAGCACATGGGCCGCTGCATCTACGGCGGCATCTGGGCCGAGATGCTCGAGGACCGGAAGTTCTACTTCCCCATCACCGCCGACTACTCGCCCTACCGCGAGATCGAGAACCCCGACTTCCCCGGCCAGGTCGTCGGTGGGGCATTCCCCGTGGTGGGCGCCTCCCCGTGGGAAATCATCGGCGACCCCGGCGCGGTCCGCATGGTCGAGGAGGACCCCTTCGTCGGCAGGCACTCGCCGCGCGTCGGCGCCGGCAACGGCATCCGCCAGCGCGACCTGGGCGTGAAGGCCGGCCTGCGCTACGACGGCTACCTCTGGGCCAGGCCGCTCTCCGGCGGCGCGGAGGTCGAGGTCACCCTGGTGTGGGGACCCGCCGAGGCCGACCGCGCCTCCTCCACCCTCGCCTTCGAGGGCGACGACTTCTCGAAAAAGACCTTCTCCTTCACCCCGGCGATCGGCAGTGAAAAGGGCGCGCAACTCGAGTTCCGCGTCTCCGGCGGCGACGTCGTGCTCGGACCGCCGTCCCTGATGCCCTCGGACAACGTCCACGGCATGCGCGCCGACACCCTCGCCCTGCTCAAGGAGCTCGACGGCACCATCTATCGCTGGCCGGGCGGAAACTTCGTCAGCGGCTACGACTGGCGCGACGGCATCGGCGACCGCGACCGCCGGCCGCCGCGCAAGAACCCGGCCTGGACCGGCGTCGAGCACAATGACTTCGGGACCGACGAGTTCATCGTGTTCTGCCGCGAGATCGGCACCGAGCCGATGATCGCCGCCAACACCGGCTTCGGCGACGACTACTCCGCGGCCCAATGGGT
>JAUIJB010000104.1 GCA_030430455.1 Verrucomicrobiia bacterium
GCTCGCCGCCCGTGAGGAAAAGGAGAAAAGCACCGGAAAGAAGCCCGGCGGCAAGCCTCCGGCCCCTCCCGCCGAAGGCCCCCGGCCCAAGGACCAGTACAACTTCACCGATCCCGAGAGCCGGATCATGAAGGACAAGGGCAGCTTCAACCAGTGCTACAACGCGCAGGCCGCCGTCGATGTGGCTACGATGCTCATCGTAGGCGAGCAGCTCACCGACGCGCCCAACGACAAGCAGCAACTCCAGCCCGTGCTGGGAGCCATCAGCCCCGCGGCCGGGAAAATCAGCCGTGCTCTCGTCGACAGCGGCTACTACGGGGAAGCCAGCGTCACCGCGGTCGAAGCGGGCGGCCAGGGCCCGAAAGTCTACGCCGCTATGAAGCGTCAGACCCACGGTCGCAGCATCGCCGAGCTTGAGAACCACCCCGACCCGCCAGCTCCAGCCGCCGGGGCTTCGCTTGCCGAGGTCATGGGCCACCGTCTGGCCACCGCCGAAGGCAGGTCCCTCTACGGGCTGCGCAAACAGACCGTCGAGCCGGTCTTCGGGATCATCAAGGAGATCATCGGCTTCCGGCGCTTCATGCTGCGCGGCAAGGAGAAAGCCGGGCTGGAATGGACATTGGTGAGCACCGCCTACAACCTCAAGCGACTCTGCGGACTTGGAGTGCGGCTACGGACCGCCTGACGGGCCCGGGCGGGTGCCGGGTCAAGGCCCGCAGGGAGCCAGCGGACTCATGGGCCTGTCCGGCAGCAAAGCATGGATCGCCAAAAGGCTAATGCCAGCTGCCGGCCATCGGTCCGGACCGCTTCCAGAAAGAAAACCTCACGGTCGCGTCAAGTCCGACAGGCTGCTAGCGCCCCAGCCGCCCGGCCAGGCGGGCCTTGAGCTGGTGCCGGTCGAGCGACCAGAGCCCGCCGTCCACATCCTCCTCGAGCCAGTGGCGCGGGAGTTCCCAGCCGGCCAGCCGTTGCGCCGCCGCGGCCCGCAGGGCGTCGATGTCCGTGCCGGTCTCGACCAGCGCGGCGACCTCCTCGACGCGTTCCGGGTCCCTGCTGGGCACCCCGGCGACGCGGACCCGCCGGCAGGCGCCGGTGGCGAGCAGGATCGACTCGACCCGCGCCGGGCCGAGCTTGCGCCCGGCGACGTTGATCGAGTTGTCGGCGAGGGCGTCGAGGACCAGGTGGCCGTGGTCGAGGTGGCCGTGGTCGGGGGTCAGGAAGCGGCCGCCGCCGAGCACCTCGTCCCCGCGCGGGTGCTGGTAACCGAGGGCGACGGCGTCGCTGGCGACGAGGAAGCGCTGGTCGGGGTCGAGGGTGACCTCGACGCCGGGCAGCGGTGTGCCGAGGTCGCCCTCGGTGCTGCGCGGGGACTCGCTGGCATCGTAGGAGATGCCACCGCACTCGCTGGCGCCATAGAAATTGTGCAGCTTGATCCGGTGGCTGTCCCACAGCGTGTGCTCAAGCTCGAGGCCGAGGGGTGCGCCGGCGGAGACGGCGAGCAGCGCGGGGGCGTCGGCGAGGATGCCCGAGCGGTGCCAGGCGCGCCACATCGAGGGGACCGCCGGCAGGTGGACCCGCGGGTGCCCGCGCCACGCCGCCGCGACCACCGCGGGAAAGGGGACCTCGGTGGTGATCACCGGGATGCCGTGCAGCAGGAGCGGCAGGATCACGCTGACGTAGCCGTAGGAGTGGGCGGTGGAAATCGCCGCCAGCGTGGGCGTGGCGGGGCCGAGGTCCATCGCCGTGACCAGCCGGTCGGCATCGGCTGCAAGCTGCCCGGCGGTGAACAGGATGCCACGCGACTCCCCGCTGTTTCCCGGGGTCGGCTTGACGTGGGCGACCTCGCGCGGGAGCGGGCCGAGGACGGGCATCGGCTGGCCCGTCTCGACCGGCACGACGGCCTGGCCGTCGCGCCAACCGCGCAGGGTGGCGAGGACGATCTGGTGAACGCCGCCGCTGGCGACGACGGGTCCGGTGGCTGCGGGCAGCGCGGCCAGGGCTTCGTCGAGCTCGCCGAAAGGGGTCGATCCCGAGGCGGTGGCGATCGCCACCTGGTCGCGGTGGCGGCGGAGGGTTTCTTTCCAGCGGGGAAGCAGCATTTGACAAGCGCGCTGGCCGTTGCCTAGCTGCCGGGCGGGTTGGCCGACCAGCCCGAAATCAAGCGATTGTGGCGTATCGAGACGGTCAGCCGAACAACCCGGATCTCCAGCCGGTGGTCATCACCGGGGCTGGCATCGTGAGTTCCATGGGGACCGGTTGGTCCGAGAACGCCGCCGGCTTCCGCGCCGGGCGCACGGCCTTCCGCGAGGTCGACCTGTTCGACACCTCGCGGCAGCGGGTCGGATCCGCCGGCCAGGCCGAGGTGCCGGAGGAGGCGCCGGCGTGGGCGGGGGCGCGGACTTGGTCGCGGATGGACCGCGGCAGCCGCCTGGCGTGGATCGCGGCGCAGGAGGCCCTCGGACAGGCGGGACTGGCGGAGGACGGCGGTGCCATGCCGATCCTGGTCGGGACCTCGGCCGGAGCCATGCCACTCGGCGAGGCCTACTACCGCCAGGCCGTGGTCGGTGGCAGCCGGCGCGGGCAGTTCTCGCGGGTCGAACGCTACCAGCCGCAGCGCCAGCTCACCTCGATGGCCCGCGAGCTGGGGCTCCACGGCCCGCTGCGGATCGTCTCCAACGCCTGCGCCTCGGGCGCCAACGCCATCGGCCAGGCCTTCCACCTCGTTCGCGAGGGCCGCGCCGCGCGGGTCCTCGCGGGTGGCTACGACGCGCTCAGCCAGCTGGTCTTCGCCGGCTTCGACTCGCTGCAGGCGCTGGCGCCGTCGGGCATCCCGCGGCCCTTCGACGCCCGGCGCGATGGACTCGCAATCGGCGAGGGCGCGGGCTTCGTGGTCGTCGAGTCGCTGGCGTCCGCCCGCGAGCGCGGCGCGCGGGTTCTCGCGGAGGTCGCCGGCTACGGGGCGGCGACCGATGTCCACCACCTGACCCAGCCGCACCCGGAGGGCGACGCGGCGCTGGCGACGATGACCACGGCGACGCGGATGGCGGGGCTGGAGCCGCGCGACATCGACTACATCAACTCGCACGGCACCGGCACCCCGCTCAACGACATCGCCGAGGCCCGGGCGATCGCGCGCTGGGCCGGCGACGCGGTCGGCGGCGTGGCGGTGAGCTCGACCAAGTCGGCGATCGGCCACCTGCTCGGCGGCGCCGGGGCGGTGGAGGCGGTGATCTGCCTGATGGCGCTCGACGGCCAGTGGCTGCCCGCCAGCCTGAACATCCGCGAGCCGGACGAGGCCTGCATCTTCGACCTCGTCCGCGAGCCGCGGGACAGCGGGGTGGAGGCGGTGCTGACCAACTCCTTCGGCTTCGGTGGCGCCAACGCGACCCTGGTGATGCGAAAGGAGGTGGCGTCGTGAGCCGGATCCACGTCAGCGGACTCGGCGCGGTGTCGTCGGCCGGCTGGGGCGTGCCGGCCCTGATGGAGGCCGTGGCCACGGGCCGCCGGCCGGAGGTTTCCCTGCTCGAGCGCGAGACCGCGGGTGGCGAAGTCCGCGCCACCGAGGTGCTGCGGGTGCCCAAGCCGGCCGACCGCGGCGTGATTCCCCGCTCGCCGCGGCTGCGCCGCGCCAGCACCGTGGGCAAGCACGCCGCCGCCGCCGCCGCGGAGGCGCTCGGGCCGGAGCGGCTGGCCGCCGCGCAGGCCGGCGGTTTCCGCCTGGGGGTGATCTCGACGCTGATGAACGGCTGCGTCAACTACTCGAACCGCTTCTTCGGCGAAGTGCTGGAGGACCCGTCGACCGCCAGCCCGATCCTCTTTCCCGAGACGGTCTACAACGCGCCGTCGAGCCACCTCTCGGCGATGACCGCGTCGACCGCCCCGAACGACACCCTCGTCGGCGACGGTGCCGAGTACTTCACCGGCATCGACCTCGCCGCCGAGTGGCTGCTGCGCGACGACTGCGACGCCGTGCTGGTGGTGGCGGCGGAGGAGCTCGACTGGCTGAGCGCCGAGGCGATGGGCTTCTATGCCCGCGCGCTGGTGCCCTCGGAGGGAGCCGCGGCCGTGCTGCTGGAGAAGGATGCGTCGGGCCCGGTGCTGCTGGCGGTGCCGGACGGGGTCAGCTACGCCGGCGAGGCGGACCGCTGCAGGGCGCTTGGACGGGTGGTGGACGGCCTGGCGGACCTGGTCGGTCCGGCCGGTGACACGGGCATCCTGCTGAGTGACGGGCGCACCGGCGTGGCTCGCTTCGACCGGGCGGAGGACGAGGTCTTCGCCGGCTGGGCGGGGCCGCGGGTTTCCCTGCGCACGCAGCTTGGAGAGTCGCTCGGCGCGGCGGCCGGACTGCAGACCGTGGTGGCCGTCGAGTCGGTCCGCCGCGGCGAGGTCGCGAAAGCCCTGGTCACCTCCGTCGGTGGCAATGAAGGGGTGGGCGCCGCCTTGTTCGGCGCGTAGGGAGGGCGGACGATCCCGTCCGCCCGATGCTGCGGGAGCCGGGGGGAGGTTGGCGGGCTCGGGATCTTCCTGGCACCTCCGGGCTGGCTGCGACCCCTGCCGGGGTCGGGATGAAGAGTCGCGACGAGTCCGGGGGTGTCGTCGCGTTGCTCCTCGACCCCCGGCTAATGGCTGGGACCCCGCCGGGGTCCTCCCCGCTCCCCGCTCTTCGCTCTCCGCTCTCCGCTCTTCGCTCTTCGCTCTCCGCTCCCCGCTCCCCGCTCTCCGCTCTCTGCTCTCCGCTCTCCGCTCCCTACACCTTCCACAGCTGCAGCGTTTGCAGGTAGTTGGCGCGGACGTAGGCGGCGGGGTCGGGGCAGTGGCGCAGGCTCATGCTGCCCTTCATCTGGGTGAGCGACTCATACTCGTGCTCCTCCATCCACTCGCGCAGGCCGTCGATCATCGAGCGCATCCGCTTGTCGCCCTCGTGGAGCAGCACGGCGACGCACTGCACCGCGTCGGCGCCGGCCATCACCGACTTGATCACGTCGGTGGCGCGGTGGACGCCGCCGCTGCAGGCCAGCGAGCACTCGAGCTGGGGGCGCAGGATCGCCAGCCAGCGCAGCCGCAGGCGCAGCTCGGTCGAGTTCGACAGCTGCAGCTTCTGCTTCATCTCGAGCTCCTCGATGTCGATGTCGGGAACGAAGAAGCGGTTGAACAGGACGATGCCCTCGGCGCCGAGGGCCTGGATCTCGCGGGCGAAGTGGGGCAGCGACGAGAAGTAGGGCGAGAGCTTGACCGCGAGCGGAATCTCGACCGCGGAGCGGATGTTGCGGAGGATCTCGATGGTGCGGTTCTCGAGGTCGGCGCCGGACTCCTCGGGGTTGGTGGCGACGTGGTAGGTGTTGATTTCCAGGGCGTCGGCGCCGGCCTGCTCGATCAGCCGGGCGTAGTCGACCCAGCCGCCCATGCTCGACCCGTTGAGCGAGGCGATCACCGGGATGTCGACGGTCTCCTTCAGCCGCTGCACGGTGGCGAGGTACTCCTCGGGCCCGAGCATGTAGTCCTCCTGCTCGGGGAAGAAGGTCGAGGCCTCCGGGGTGATGCCCTCGCTGACCGCCTGGTGCTGGTGGGTCGACCACTGGTCGCGGATGATCTGCTCCTCGAACAGCGAGTGCATCACGATCGCCGCCGCGCCGGCGTCCTCCAGCGCCCGCACGGTGTCGAGCGAGTCGACCAGCGGGGAGGCCCCGGGCATGATCGGGTGGGGGAGCTTGAGTCCGAGGTATTCGGTTTCGAGATTCATGGTCGTCTGGGTTGCGGGTGGGCCGCGGGTGGGTTTTGGGTGGCCGGCGGGTTTCAGTCGTCCTGCGCCGCGTCGCCCGCTGCGCCGTTGCCGTTGGTCAGGACATGCATGGCGGCGAGCTGCTGGTAGGTGTCGTAGCGCCGTGCGGCCAGGCCGGCCGCGGTCCTGGCGAACTCCTGGGCGCGCTGCGGGTGGATCTTCTCGAGAGCGAGGAAGCGCACCTCGTTGCGGCGGTAGGACTCGAGCGAGGCCTTCGGCTTCGGCGAGTCGAGCTTGAGCGGGTTGGCGCCCTCGGCGCGCTTGCGCGGGTCGTAGCGGTAGAGCGGCCAGTGGCCGGACGAGACCGCCAGCTTCTGTTGGTCGAGCCCGTGCAGCAGGTTGTAGCCGTGGGCGATGCAGTGGCTGTAGGCGAGGATCAGCGAGGGGCCGTCGTAGGCCTCCGCCTCGCGGAAGGCCGCCAGCGTCTGCGAGTCCTTGGCGCCGAAGGCGACCGCGGCGACGTAGATCCCGCCGTAGGTCATCGCGATCATGCCGAGGTCCTTCTTCGGCGTCTCCTTGCCGCCCATGCTGAACTTGGCGGTGGCGCCGAGCGGGGTCGACTTCGAGCGCTGCCCGCCGGTGTTCGAGTAGACCTCGGTGTCGAGCACCAGGATGTTGACGTTGCGGCCGAGCGAGAAGACGTGGTCGAGGCCGCCGAAGCCGATGTCGTAGGCCCAGCCGTCGCCGCCGACGATCCACACGCTCTTGGGCACCAGGGCGTCGGCGACGGCGTCGAGCTGGGCGGCGGCCGCCCGGTGGCCGCCGGTGATGGCGGCGAGCTTGCCGCGCAGCGCGGCGACCTGCTCGCGGCGGACCCCGAGGGCGGCCTCGTCGAGCGGCCCGGGGACCAGCAATTCGCGGACGAACTCGTCGCCCAGCTGCGGCGCGAGCGAGCGGAGCAGGCGTTGGGCGCGTGCCTCGATCTGGTCGGCCGCGGTGCGGATGCCGGCGCCGAACTCGGCGTTGTCCTCGAACAGCGAGTTCGCCCAGGCCGGGCCGCGGCCGTCGCCGTTGGTGGTGTAGGGGGTCGACGGCAGGTTGCCGCCGTAGATCGACGAGCAGCCGGTGGCGTTGGCGATGATCGCGCGGTCGCCGAAGAGCTGGCTCAGCAGCTTGATGTAGGGCGTCTCGCCGCAGCCCGCGCAGGCCCCGGAGTACTCGAACAGGGGCTGCAGGAACTGCGACGACTTCACCTCGTTGGGCTTCAGCTCGGCGCGGTCGACCTCGGGGATGCCGAGGAAGAAGTCGTAGTTCGCGCGCTCGACCTCGACGATCGGCGCCTGCGGCTCCATGTTGATCGCCTTGCGGCTCGGGTTGGCCTTGTCCTTGACCGGGCAGACCTGCACGCAGAGCGAGCAGCCGGTGCAGTCCTCGGTGGCGACCTGCAGGGTGTAGAGGTGGTCGTCGTGGTCGCGCGAGCGGAACTCGGTCGAGTGGAAGCCCGCCGGCGCGCCCTCGAGCTGCCCGGCGGGATAGTATTTCGCGCGGATCGTCGCGTGGGGGCAGACCAGCACGCACTTGTTGCACTGGATGCAGATGTCGGAGTTCCACACCGGCACCTCGCGGGCGATGTTGCGCTTCTCCCACTGGGTGGTGCCGAGCGGCCAGGTGCCGTCGACCGGGAAGGCGCTGACCGGCAGCTGGTCGCCCTTGCCGGCGAGCATCACCGCGGTGACCCGCTGGACGAACTCGGGAGCCGCCGGCGAGACCAGCGGGGCGGCCCCGGAGTCGCCTTCGCCGGCGCTGGCTGGAACCTCGATCTCGTGGAGCGCGGCGAGGGTCGCGTCGACCGCATCCCAGTTGCGCTTCACGACCTCCTCGCCCTTGCGGCTGTAGGTCTTCTTGATGGCCTGCTTGATCTTCTCGATCGCCTCCCCGGCCGGCAGCACCTCGGAGAGGGCGAAGAAGCCGACCTGCATGATCGTGTTGATCCGGCCGCCCATGCCGGCGCGCCGGGCCACCGCGTAGGCGTCGATGCCGAACACCCGGAGCTTCCTGGCGATGATCTGCTCGCGCACCTCGCCGGGCAGGCGGTCCCAGACCTTGTCGACCGGGCCGGCGGTGTTGAGCAGCAGGGTGGCGCCGTGGGCGGCATAGCCGAGGACGTCGAACTTGCCGAGGAACTGGAACTGGTGGCAGGCGACGAAGGGCGCCTCGCGGATCAGGTAGGGCGCGCGAATCCGCCGCGGGCCGAAGCGCAGGTGCGAGATGGTCATCGCGCCCGACTTCTTCGAGTCGTAGACGAAGTATCCCTGGGCGTCGAAGTCGGTCTCCTCGCCGATGATCTTGATGGTGTTCTTGTTGGCGCCGACCGTGCCGTCCGCACCGAGGCCGAAGAAGACCGCGCGGCGGACGTCGTCCTCCTCGATGTCGAAGTCCGGCTCGACCCCGAGCGAGAGGTGGCTGACGTCGTCGTTGATGCCGACGGTGAACTGGCGCCGCGGCGCGTCGCCGGCGAGCTCGCCGAAGACCGCCTTGACCATGGCGGGGGTGAATTCCTTCGAGCCGAGACCGTAGCGTCCGCCGATCACGCGGATGCGGCGCCCGAGCGGGAGCGAGCCGTCCTCGCGCGCCTCGTCGAGCGCGGCGAGCACGTCGAGGTGGAGCGGCTCGGCCGGGGCGCCGGGCTCCTTGGTGCGGTCGAGCACGGCGATCGAGGTCACCGTGTCCGGCAGCGCCGCGATGAAGTCCTCCACCGGGAAGGGCCGGAACAGGCGCAGCTTGAGCACGCCGACCTTCTCGCCCTGCCGGTTCAGCGAGTGGACGGTGTCGGCCGTGGTCTCCGCCCCGGAGCCCATGATGACCACCACCCGCTCGGCCTGCGGGTCGCCCTCGTAGTCGACCAGCGAGTAGTGCCGCCCGGTGAGTTCGGCGAAGCGCGCCATCTCCTCCCTCACGATGCCGGGGACCGCGGCGTAGTACGGATTGATCGCCTCGCGGGCCTGGAAGAAGGCGTCCGGATTCTGCGCGGTGCCGCGGATGACCGGCTGGTCGGGCGTCAGGCGGTGCCCGCGGAAGTCCTTCACCAGCTCGACGGGCACCATCGCGTGCAGCGCCTCCTCGCTGACCGGGGTGATCTTGGCGACCTCGTGCGAGGTGCGGAAGCCGTCGATGAAGTGCATGAAGGGCACCCGCGAGCGCAGCGTGGCGGCCTGGGCGATCACGGCGAAGTCGTGGCCTTCCTGGACCGAGGCGGCCGAGAGCATCGCCCAGCCGCACTGGCGGCAGGCCATCACGTCCGAGTGGTCGCCGAAGATCGACAGCGCGTGGGTGGCGATGGTGCGGGCGGTGACGTGGATCACGCAGGGCGTCAGTTCGCCGGCGATCTTGTAGAGGTTGGGCACCATCAGCAGCAGCCCCTGCGAGGCGGTGAAGGTGGAGGTCAGCGCGCCGCCCTGCAGCGAGCCGTGGAGCAGTCCGGCGGCGCCGCCCTCCGACTGCATCTCGACGACCTGCGGCACGTCGCCCCAGAGGTTCTCGCGTTCCTGCGACGACCACTCGTCGCAGTGCTCGGCGATCGGCGAGGAGGGCGTGATCGGGTAGATCGCGAAGACCTCGTTGAGCCGGTAGGCGTTGAGCGCGATGGCCTCGTTGCCGTCGAGGGTGATCGGCGCGGGCTGCTGGGGAGGCTGGGTGTTCATGGCGGCGTGGGCGGCTGGGTTTCGAGCGCCGGGGAGAAAGGTGCGATTCCCGGTTCTATCGGTGACCACGCTCGCAGGGATCAGCGCCGCTGGCTTCGCATCAAATGGCGGGATGTCCGCGGAATTTCGCCCGCGGCGTCATCGCTTGCCGCGGGCGGAGACCAGTCCGGTGGTTTCCCTGCCTCCCCGCTCGCCATCCCGGGCGCCGGCGGGCTACTCGAAGTGGCATTCGATGATCCGGTCGACGTAGGGCAGCCCGATCAGCGACTCCAGGACCCTTTGGTGGTCCCGTTGGTGGGTCGACCCGACGCACAGGCACTCGCCGTCCCCCGCCCCGATCCTGCCGGGCGATCCGGGCATGAAGCGGACGCTCGGGTCGATCCGCCGGACTTCCGCCCGGCAATCGTCGCGGTCCGGGATGGTGAACTCATAGGCCACGGCGACCTTGCCGTCCGGCGGGCCACGCAGGCCGTCCTCGTCGAGGGTGTCCAGGTTGATCTCGACCCCAGCCAGCGGGTCGGATCGCTCCGCGCGATCGGAGCAAGCGATCGCGAGCAGCAGCAATCCGCAGGTCGCCAGGTTTCGCGGGTTCATCTTCTCGGGCCCATGGCCGGACCGCCGCGCCATCGAGACCGCAGCATCCTACCCGCCGGAGGACCCGGGCCACGATGAAAATCCGACGTGGTGCCGGTGGCCGGGTGGCTGGGGCAAGGGGCGGCCCCCTTCGCCGCGATCAGGTGCGGCAGCAACGCAAGACGAGCATCCAGGAAGGGTTCCCGAAGCCCATGAGGTCTCGTGCGACGAGAATGACTTGTGGTGGCGCGGACTTCGCCTGCGCCCCTGTCGGGGCTTTCCACGCCATCCAACATCCGACATCCAACATCTAAGATCTCACATCCACCCCTCAGCGCGTCACCGCGATGGGCAGGTTCCGGTCGATCCAGGACTCGACCTGTCGCCAGGTGCTCGGCTGGAGCGACTCGCAGTGGGCGGCGCCGGGGACCAGGATGAGCTCCGCGGAGCCGTTCAGGGCGGCGTGGATGCGCTTCGAATGTTCGGGAAGGGTGTCGGTGTCGGCCTCGCCGTGGAGGACCAGGACGGGGATCCCGAGCTGGGCGGCGGCTGTCTCCGGGCTGACTTCGCCGATCCGGAAGCGGGCCTTTTCCTCGGCAATCCGGAGGGCCTCGGTGGTGGTCGTCTCGCTGAAGAAGGATGGCGCCCGCTCGTGGACGATGCGTTCCAGGCTGCTGAAGGACTCGGCGGCGACGACCAGTGAGATGCGATCATCCTCCGCCGCGGCCTGGAGGGCGACGGCGCCGCCGAGGGAGGATCCGATGAGGACGACCGGCCCGGGGCGGAAGGTGTCGATGACCTTCCCGAGGTCCTTCTTCTCGTGGTAGCCGTAGGTGCAGAACTCGCCGCCGGAGTCGCCGTGGGCGCGGCTGTCGTAGGCGACCACGTCGAAGCCCTTGCGGCGGAACGCGCGCAGGACCCCGGCGCCGCTGGCGCGGGTGTCGGCAACGCCGTGCAGGTAGACCAGGGTGCCGCGGAAGTCACCTTCACCGCGGCCCCGCCAGGCGGCGAGCTCGACGCCGTCGCCGGCGAGGGTGGTCGACTCGATGCCCGCTGGCGGGTCCGCCGCCGCGTGGGATCGGTAGGGGACGAGCAGGAGCCGGGCGCCGATCCCGGGCAGCTGGCTCCAGATGGCGGCCAGCGCGATGGCTGCAACGCCGAGGAAGACGATCAGCACGCGTTTCCGGCGGTTCATGGCTGGCGGGGACGGGCCTCCTCAGGCCACTCAGGCCAGCTCGAGCGCGCGCTGCTTCATCTGGGTGGCCATCAGGTTGAGGGCGTTGGCGCGGGTCGGGGCGAGGTGCTCCTTGAGGCCGGTGCGGTCGATGAACGACAGGTCGGCGGTGAGGATGTCGTCGGGCTTCTGGTCGTCGAGCACGCGGACGAAGAGGGCGATCATGCCCTTGGTGATGACGCTGTCGGAGTCGGCCAGGTAGCGGACCCGGCCGTCGTCGAGCTCGGCATCCAGCCAGACCTGCGACTGGCAACCCTTGATCAGCAGGTCGTCGGTGCGGCGCGTGTCGTCCATCGGCGGCAGCTTCTTGCCGAGGCCGATGACGTACTCGTAGCGCTCCTGCCAGTCCTGGAACAGCTCGAGTTCGTCGAGGACCTCCTGTTGTTTGTCGGCGATGCTCACGTCGCCGGAATGGGAAGGCCGGATCCGCGGGAATGCACGTGAAAAACGGGGGGACCCGGGGGAACGGGGACCTGGAGTCGCAGGACCGGGGACGGGACCCGGCTCAGGGCATGGTGGTGACGGACCGGAGCTCGGCCCGCAGGCTCGAGATTTCCGCCTCCAGGGCGTCGATGCGGTCGAGGCTCTCGCCGAGCCGGATCCACAGCCGGCGGCGCTCCTCGAGCTCGGCGAGCTTGGCGAGGTGCTCGCGCAGGGCGTGGAGACGGGCCTCGACCCGGGCGGCCCGGGTGTCGTCGCCCTGCCGGTCCCAGGCCGCGGCATTGTGCTCGAGGCGGACGAGCTGGGCGCGGGTGTCGTGCTTGCCCGCGCGGATTCCGGCGATGAGTTGGCGCCGTTGCTCGAGTTGGCGATCCC
>JAUIJB010000010.1 GCA_030430455.1 Verrucomicrobiia bacterium
GAAATCGTAGAAAGGAAGGTGAGGAGAGGACCCGGATTGCATCTGCATCCGCCCAATCAAAACAGCTGCCCCATTAGTACAAGCAAAATATGCTCAGTCGAGCCTGCTGAATCCTTAAAGGCATTGGGCTGAAGCCTGCGGTCCGATTTCGTCAGTCGTAGCGCACCGACTTGAGGTAGAGCCCGTCGGCCGGGGCGCAGTGGGGCGCGCGGCCGTGGGGGAGGGAGGCGTCCTGGTCGAGCAGGCGGCCGAAGTCGTCGAGCCTCAGCCGGCCTTGGGCGACCTCGATCAGGCTGCCGGTCAGCAACCGCACCATCTTGTAGAGGAAGCCGTCCCCGGTGAAGCGGAGCTCCCAGCCGTGGCCGCTGGTGCCCAGCTCGGCGCGGTGGATCGTGCGGCGATAGCTGGTCTCCCCGGTCTCGTTGCCGCGCAGCGCCGCGAAGGCACGGAAGTCGTGCTCGCCACGGACCATCTCGAGCGCCTGCTCGAGCTGGTTCGGGTCGAGCTGGCGCGGCAGGTGCCAGACGAGCCCGGCGTCGAAGGGCGGCAGCACCGGCTCGGTGCGGATGCGGTAGCCGTAGGTCTTCGCGGTGGCGTCGAAGCGGGCGTGGAAGTCGGCCGGGACCTCCTCGCACGCCAGCACGCGGATCGACGCCGGCAGCTTGGTGTTGAGCGCGGGAACCCAGTTGAAGGGGTTCATGGTGAGCTGCTCGGGGGCATCGAAGTGGGCGACCTGGGCGAGCGCGTGGACGCCGGCATCGGTCCGACCCGAGCCATGGATCCGCACCGGCTCCTTGGCGGTCTCGCTGGCGGCGGCCTCGAGCAGGTCCTGCACCGTGTTGCCGCCGGGTTGGGACTGCCAGCCGAGGTGCGGGCGGCCGTCGTAGCTGACGATGATCTTCAGTCGCACGGCGGCGAGAGTGGCGGGCCGGTTCGCGGGAGGCGAGGGAAACCCGGCTGGATTCGGGCGACGGAGTGCCGCATGCTGGCCGGGTGGAGCGGGAGATCGATGGGTTCATCCTCTGGCTGGCGACCGAGCGCGGCCTGTCGGAGGCCTACCAGCTGTCGGTGCGCCAGACGCTCGACCTGCTGCACCGCTGGGCCGGGCGCGAGGGGCTCGCGCTGGCCGACATCGGCACCGACGAGCTGGCGACCTTTCTCGGAGCGCGGAAGTCCGAGGGGCTCTCCAGCGCGTCGCTGCGGATCACCACGGTGCACCTGAAGATCTTCTTCCGCCGCCTGGCCGCCACCGGGCGGCTGGCGATGGATCCGGCCGAGCCCTTGATCGCCCCGCGCCCGGACGGCTCGCTGCCGGAGACCTTCAGCGGTGGCGAGGTCGCGCGGCTGCTGGAGTCGATCGAGACCCGCGGCCCGCTCGACTTCCGCGACCGCGCGATGCTCGAGTTGTTCTACTCCTCGGGGCTTCGGCTCAGCGAGCTGTGTCGCCTGCGGCTCGAGGCCTACGACGCCGACGAGGGTTACCTGCGGGTCACCGGGAAGGGCAACAAGACCCGCATCATCCCCGCCGGTGGCCGGGCCCGCGAGGCGCTGAACGAGTACCTCGGCCAGGCCCGGCCGAAGCTGGTCTCGCGGCGCACCGGCTCGGAGGTCTTCCTGACGATCCACGGCAAGGCGCTGTCACCGGACCGGGTCCGCCAGGTCGTCAAGGAGCGCGCGGCGCGGGCCGGGATCGACCGCAAGGTCTATCCCCACCTGCTGCGGCACTCCTTCGCCACCCACCTGCTCGAGGGCGGCGCGGACCTGCGGGTGATCCAGGAACTGCTCGGCCACGCCGACATCTCGACCACGCAGATCTACACCCACGTCGAGGGCGCCCGCCTCAAGGCCGTGCACAAGAAGTTCCACCCGCGGGGGTGAGCACGCCCCGCTCACTTCTTCGGCACACCGAAGGGCTTGATCTCCAGCTTGGTGGGGGAGGCCCCGATTGCTTCGTCCGTGTCCTTGGCGTCGCCCCCGGACGGCTCGACCGCTGTGCCGTCGGTGTTCACCGGAAGGGCGACCGGGTGGACCACCAGCGCCTGGTAGAGCAGGTTGTAGTTGTGGCGGATGGCGGCGGGAAAGGACACCCGGCCGGCCTCGACGATCTTCTCGCGCAGCAGCTTGGACGAGACATCGGCGACGAGGTCGGTGCCGACCTTGACCGCCTGGTCGACCCCGGTGAGCCGCCCGCCGGCGTCGGCACTCGCGCGGATCAGGTCGCTCGAAATGGTCCTCCCCTGGATCGCCAAGGTGGACTGGGCCGAGGTCAGTTCCCCGTCGGCGGCGAAGCTGATCTCGAGCACGGCGTGGTCGTTGTTGGCAAGCCAGCCGCGGAGGTGGTCGATGCGCACCGAGACGAAGATCCCGCCGTCGGGAGTCGGGGTGATCTCGGGCTCGTAGGTGCGGTACTTCGAGCCGGAGAGCTCGTAGTCGACCGTCCGTGCGCTGGCGTCCTTCCAGCCGCCCAGGCTGGTCCCGAAGGCCGGGATGTCGATCTCGACACCGGCCTGGAGCGAGCCGGCCACCAGGCCGGCAATCAGGACGAAGACAGGCAGTTTCATGGCCTTTCGGGAAGGAGGGGAGGGTCGGGAGAAACGACGAGGACCGCGCGGGGACCGCGAGTGGATCTACCCGGGCAGCGACGCCGATCGTTCATTTGGTTTCGGGAAAGCCAGCGCCGCCCGAGGAGCCCTCGAGGCTGTCGCCGAACAGGCGGGCCGTCTGCAGGCTGGCCTTGGCCTTGTGGGCGTCCTTGACGTAGGTCGCGACGGTCCCCAGCGCGGCCACCAGCGCGGCCCAGTCGTCGCCGAATCCTGCGCCCGGGATCAGGTCGGGCACGAGGTCGGCGGGCAGAATCAGGTAGCCCAAGGCGCCGACGATCACTCCCTTGGCCCAAGCCGGGGTGTCGGCGTCGCCCAGACAGTGGAACAGGGTCAGGGCGGTGAGCACCGCCTTGCGGCCCAGCACGGCGCCGTAGCGGCGCAGCTTCGCCCACAGCCGGGGGCCGGAATACCAATGGTCGGTCTGCAGTCGGCGGGCGAGTTCGGGGTCCATCGGGCGGGCCATTCTGCCCGCTTCGGGGGTTTCGGGCAAGGACAAGGGGGATTGTCAGCCGCGCGCCGGCGGCCTAGCCTCGCCGGCGTGAGTCAGGTGGTCGAAAGCTTGGTGGATTACCTCCGGGGACGTGTGGCGGCGGGCCAGACGAGCGTCTACCTCGACGAGCAGGCCAAGGAGGTGCTGCGCGAGTTCTTCCGCCGCGGCGGCCGCCGGAGGAAGCCGGAAGCGAGCCGCAGTGCGGCGCCGGCCACCCCCGCGGCGCCGGCACCACGGGAGGCCCCGCAACCGGCGGCCACCGAACTGGTGGTGAGCGGCTCGACCGCCGCCGAGAAGATCGCCTCGCTGCGGGCCCAGGCGGAGAACTGGGAGCCGGCGCGGCGCCTCGGCAGCCTGCGTGACACGATGGTCTTCTCGACCGGGAACCCGGAGGCCGAGGTGATGCTGGTCGGCGAGGCACCCGGCTACCAGGAGGAGCGGGAACGCGAACCCTTCGTCGGTCCGGCGGGCCAGAAGCTCAACGACATCCTCAAGGCCATGGGCCTCGGGCGCGACCGGGTCTACATCTCCAACATCGTCAAGTTCCGCCCGGCGATGAACCGGCAGACGACCAACAACCGCAAGCCGAGCCCGGAGGAAATGGCCTCGTGCCTGCCCTTCGTGCGGGCCGAGGTGGGCGTGGTTCGGCCGAAGTGCCTGGTCGCCCTGGGCGGCACCGCGGCCGAGGGGCTGCTCGGCCTGGCCGGCTCGGTCGGCTCGATGCGCGGCCGCTGGCACGATTTCGAGGGCATCCCGGTGCGCGTCACCTACCACCCGGCGTACCTGCTCCACGGCCGCGCCGGCCTGCAGGACAAGCGCCGGATCTGGGAGGACATGCTCGCGGTGATGGAGCGCCTCGGCATGCCGGTCAGCGAGAAGCAGCGCGGGTTCTTCCTGCCGAAGTCCTGAAGCCGCCCGCTTGACAGCACGGGAGCCCGGGCTTTGCTGGTGGGATCATGAAACTCCCGACGCCCGCCCCCGCGGCCCTTCCCGCCTTCCTCGCCTCGCTCGTCCTGGCGCCCCTGCTCGCCTCCGCGGCCCTCGTCGAGGAGACCGTCGAGTACGAGAGCGACGGCACCGTTCTCGAGGGCTTCCACGTCTACGACGACTCGGTCGAGGGCAAGCGCCCCGGGGTCCTGGTGATCCACCAGTGGACCGGCCTCACGGACTACGAGAAAGACCGTAGCCGGCAGCTGGCCGAGCTCGGCTACAACGTCTTCGCCGCCGACATCTACGGCAAGGGGATCCGCCCGGATCCGCCGGAGGCGGGCCAGCAGGCCGGCAAGTTCAAGGGCGACCGCAAGCTCTACCGCGAGCGCCTGATGGCCGGGCTCGGGCAGCTCGGGAACGACGAGCGGACCGACGCCGGCCGGATCGCCGCGATCGGCTACTGCTTCGGCGGGACCGGCGTGCTTGAGCTGGCCCGGGCCGGGGCCGACATCGCCGGCGTGGTCTCCTTCCACGGCGGCCTCGGCGCCGCCGCGGGCATGGAGGCCTCGAAAGGCGACGTGAAGGCCTCGGTGCTGGTGTGCCACGGCGCGGTCGACCCCCACGTGCCCGACGACGAGGTCGCCGCCTTCGCCGGCGAAATGAGGCAGGCCGGGGCCGACTGGCAGCTGATCGCCTACGGCGGCGCCGTCCACGCCTTCACCCAGAAGATGGCCGGCGACGACCCCTCGAACGGCGCGGCCTACGACGAGGCCGCGGACCGGCGCTCGTGGAAGGCGATGCAGGTCTTCTTCGACGAGATCTTCGCCGAGTGAGCGCGATTCTTGATGCGCCGCGCCCCATCCATGCTTGCTTGCCGGCATGAAAATCCGATTGATCCCCGCGCTGCTGCTCCTGACCGGCTGCTCGCTCGCCGCCGACCGCGGCGGGGAGGCCTCGAAGGCCGGATACGTCGATGAGGCACCGCTGCCGCAGGGCTGGCCGAAACCCGGTCCCTACGGCGAGGTGGCCGAGAAGCAATTGCCGGCCTACCGCGCCGCCTTCACCACCGGCAAGGGCGAGACGCGTGCCTTCTGGACGCTCTTCGGGCACATCCAGAAGAACGACATCCCGATGACCGCACCCGTCGAGATGGCGATGGACGAGGAGGACGGCGGCCTCGAGCAGTCTTCCATGGCGTTCCTCTACCAGAACACGGACGTCGGGGCGACCGGACCCGATGGCGACAAGGTGGAGGTGCGCGACGTCCCGGCGGCGAGGGTCCTGAGCTACGCCTGGCAGGGTCCCGACTCGGAGGCCAACATCGCCACGGCGCGGAAGCAGTTGGAGGCCGCCCTCGCCGCGAGGAAGCTCGAGCCCGGCGCCTTCCGCCTGCTCGGCTACAACGGTCCCGGCACCCCGCGCGACCAGAAGACCTGGGAGCTGCAGGCGGTGCTGGAGCGTTCGCCCTGAGAGCCCTGCGGGGTTCGCCGTGAATGCTCGCGAGGTTTGTTGTGCAAGCCCCGCGAGGATTTGCTGTGGAAGTTTCGCGAGGGTCCGCTTTGGGAGTTCCGCTCCGGGAGCCCGGGCGCGACTGGGGTCGCGCGGTCCGCGCCGTGCCGTCCGTTCGGGGCCTAGACCACCTCGCCGTAGAGCGTGAAGCCGGTCGACTCGTTGACGTCGACCTCGAGCACCCGGCCGGTGAGCTTGGCCGCGTCACCCTCGAAGATGACGATCTTGTTCTGCGGCGTGCGCCCGCCGAGTCGCGCGCGGTTGGTCTTCGACGGCCCCTCGCAGAGCACCTGCTGGCGGGTGCCGACGAGCCTGCCGTTGATCTCGCGGGTGATCCGGTTGACCGCATCGAGGAGCCGCTGGTTGCGCTCCTCCTTGACCCGCTCGGGGAGCTGCCCGTCCATCTCCGCCGCCGGCGTGTCCTTGCGCTTCGAGTAGCGGAACACGAAGGCGTTGTCGAAGCGCAGCTGCTCGACGCAGTCGAGCGTCTGCTGGAAGTCCTCCTCGGTCTCGCCGGGGAAGCCGACGATGATGTCGGTGGTGATGGCCAGGTCCGGGCGCGCGGCGCGCATCTTCCCGCAGATCGAGACGAACTTCTCGTTCTTGTACGGCCGCCGCATCGCCCGCAGGATCCGGTCGCTGCCGCTCTGCATCGGGAAGTGGATGTGCGAGCAGAGCTTCGGCAGGTAGGTGAAGGCGGCGACCAGGTCGTCGCGGTAGCCGATCGGGTGCGGCGAGGTGAAGCGGATCCGCTCGATGCCGTCGACCTCGTGGACCGCCTCGAGGAGCTGGACGAAGGGCGACTTGCCGTCGATCCGGTCGAACTCGGTGCGGCCGTAGAGATTCACGATCTGGCCGAGCAGGGTGACCTCCTTCACGCCGCCGGCGGCGAGACGGCGGACTTCCTCGACGATTTCCGCAATCGGCCGGCCGCGCTCCTTGCCGCGGGTGTCGGGGACGATGCAGAAGGAGCAACGCATGTTGCAGCCCTGCATGATCGAGACGTAGGCGGTGGCCTGGAAGTCCTTCGGGGTGTGGTCGCGGATGGTGTTCTGCGAGCCCTCCTCCTCGGCGACGTCGCAGACGTTCTCGCCGTGGAGCGAGAGCGCCGGGTCGTCCATGCGGCGCTCGAGGCGGCGGCGCAGGATGCCGTCGACGTAGTCGAAGACCTTGTGGTACTTCTGGGTGCCGACGACCACGTCGAGGTGAGGCACCCGTTCGAACAGCTCGGGGCCGCGGCTCTGGGCCATGCAGCCCATGAAGCCGTAGACGACATGGGGCCGCTCCCGGCGGTAGGCACCCATCAGCCCCATCTTGCCGAGCGCCTTCTGCTCGGCCTGGTCGCGCACCGAGCAGGTGTTGATCAGGATGGCGTCGGCCTCGGTCTCGCGGTCGGTGACCGTGTAGCCGCCCTCCGCGAACATCTGCGCCACCTGTTCGGAGTCGCGGGCGTTCATCTGGCAACCGTAGGTGCGGATGTGGACCTTGGGCATGGCGTGGGGGCGGGACCCTAGGGCCTCGGCCCGCCGGGGGCAAGCCGCGGAGCGGGGAACCCGGGCCGGCCGCCGCGGGCCGGGGAACCGCGGGCTTGCATTGAAGCCCCGCTCCTCCTTCACTCCCGGCCTCCGATGGCCCTGATCGTCCAGAAATACGGCGGCACCTCGGTCGGGTCCCTCGACCGGATCCGCAACGTCGCGGCCCGCATCCAGCGCACCGTCGAGGCCGGCAACCAGGTGGTCGCCGTGGTCTCCGCCATGGGCGGGGTCACCGACCGGCTGATCGCGATGGCGCGGGAACTCGCCCCCGAGCCGCCGGAGCGCGAGATGGACGTGCTGCTGGCCACCGGCGAGCAGCAGTCGATCGCGCTGCTGTCGATGGCCCTCCGCACGCTTGGCGTCGAGGCGGTCTCGGTCACCGGCCGCCAGGCCGGGATCCAGACGACCGGCTCCCACACCCGCGGACGCATCGACCGGATCGACCCGGTGTGGATGAACCGCGAGCTGGGCGAGGGCAGGACGCTGATCGTGGCCGGGTTCCAGGGCATCACCGGCGAGGGTCTCATCCACACCCTCGGTCGCGGCGGTTCCGACCTCACCGCCATTGCGGTGGCCTCGGCGGTCGGCGCGGACGTCTGCCAGATCCTGACCGACGTCGACGGCGTCTACACCTGCGACCCGCGGGTGGTGCCGAACGCGCGCAAGCTTCCCGAGATTTCCTACGATGAAATGCTGGAAATGGCCTCGTCCGGATCGAAGGTCATGCAGTCGCGATCGGTCGAGTTCGCGAAGAAGTACGGGGTCGTCTTCGAAGTGCGCTCCTCGTTGAATGAGAACCCGGGCACGATGGTGCTCGAAGAACATCCCGCCATGGAAAACGTCGTCATCCGCGGAGTCTCGATCGAGCGCTCCCAGGCCCGAGTCACCATCACCGGCATTCCCGACGAGCCCGGCATGTCCGGCCGGATCCTCGGGGTGCTCGCCGAGGCCGAGATCAACATCGACATGATCGTGTCCAACATCGCCCACGACGGCATGGCGCGGCACTCGTTCACAATGCACATGAACGACCTCGGCCGTGCCCAGGTCGCGCTGAAGCCGGTGCTGACCGACGTCGGGCCCGAGGCGGCGATCGAGACCGAGGCGGGCATCGCCAAGCTCTCCTGCGTCGGCATCGGCATGCGCTCGCACTCCGGCGTGGCGGCGCGGATGTTCCAGGCGCTCGGTGATGCCGGCATCAACATCGGGATGATCTCGACCTCCGAGATCAAGATCGCGGTGACGGTCGACGAGACACGGATCGAGGACGCGGCGCGCGCGGTCCACGACGTCTTCGGCCTCGACAAGGCCCCGGCCTGAGCGGCGCGCCGGGGCGCTGACCGAGTCCCGGGTCGACAAGCCGTCCACCTGCGCTAGCTTAGCATTCGCTGGGCGATTGTGCCCGGTCCTTCCCTCCGGTCCCGCCGTTCGATCCCCCGATCCATCCCCCCGATTCATGCCGAGCTTCCCGAGCAGGAGCCACGGGCTGTCCTGCCTCGTGGTCAGCATTTGCCTGGTGGTCCCGAGTCGCGCCGACCCGGTGACCCCGCTGGCGCCGGTGCGGTTCTTCGATGGCACGGCACTCAACGGGGTGACTCCCTGGATCGAGGGAATCGGCGCCAGCGATCCGGGCGGGATCTTCACCGTCGCCGACGGCCTGCTGCACTGCTCGGGCGAGGGCTTCGGCGTGCTGGAATCCGAGGATGAATTCCGCGACTACCAGCTGGTGCTCGAGTTCCGCTGGGGCGAGACCACCTTCGGCCGCCGGGAAGGCAAGGCCCGCGACTCCGGCCTGGTGATGCACAGCCATGGCAGTTCGGGCAGCTGGAGGGGATGGCTGCGGCCGGGGATCGAGGCCCAGATCATGGAGGGGGGAACCGGGGACTGGGTGTTCCTCGAGGACACCCTGCCGATCTCGATGCAGGTTCCCCACGAGCAGGTCGCCTGCGGCGGCAACACGGCGTGGAACTGCCGTGGTGGCTACCGTTACCTGCCCGGCGGCGCCCTGCTGACCATGGACGACGACCTCGACTCGGTCCACCTGCTCGGCTGGGACCCCGATTGGGAGGACGTCAAGGGCTTCCGCGGCGTCAACGAGCTCGAGAGCCCGACCGGCGACTGGAACCAGATGGTGGTCATCGCCGACGGCACGGAGCTTCATTGCTACCTCAACGGCACGCTCGTCAACGCGGCCAGCGCGGTCTCGCCGAGCGAGGGGATCGTCCAGCTGCAGACCGAGGGTGCGGAGTACGAGGTGCGTCGTTGGGAACTGCTGCCACTCGGCGCGGCGGTGGGTCCGGCCTTCGTCCGCGACGAGTTGCCGGCGGCCCAGGTCGGCGAGGCGGTGGACTTCACCGTCCCGCTGGTCGGTGGGGCGCCACCCTTCCAGTGGGAGGTCTCCACCGGCGACCTGCCGCCGGGCGTGGCCCTCGGTGCCTCCGACGGCCGGCTTAGCGGCACGCCGCTGGCGGGCGGGGCCATCGGCTTCGGGCTGCGCGTGACGGATGCCGGCGGCGCCGTCACCACGCAGGACTTCGTCTGGCAGGTCGACGGGACCCTGGGCGGGGACCCGCCGGTCGTCGAGGTGACCAGCCCGGCGCTGGGCGCCAGCATCACGAGTGGCGAGGAGGTGGTGCTCGCGGCGACCGCCAGCGACCCCGAGGACGGCGACCTCGCGGCGGCGATCGCGTGGAGCTCGGACCTCGACGGGGCGCTGGGAACGGGCGGCTCGATCGCCCTGGCCACCCTGTCGCCGGGCCTCCACCGGATCACCGCGGCCGTCACCGACCCGGACTTCAACCATGCCTCCGATCGCACCATCGTGGTGGTCTCCTCCGCCTCGGTGCAGGTGGTGACGAGCCCGGTTCCCGTCGTCGCGGACGGCCTCATGTCGGGCATGTACCTCTGGCGCAGTGGCGAGGGGATCATTCCCGCCGAGGACCTCCTCAGCGGTGACGGCGAGTCGCTGAGGATCGCCGGCGACGAAGGCGGGCACCTGTATTCCCACGAGCGCTACCGCGACTACCGCTGCGTGCTCGAGTACCGCTGGGGCGACAACACGCCGCTGCGCGCGGGCAAGGTCCGCAACGCCGGCCTGCTGTTCCACAGCCGTGGCGACGAGGCCGGCGTGAAGGACTATTCGATGCCCGGGATGGAGGTCCAGATGGCGGAGGGCAGCACGGGTGACTTCATCCTCGAGATGGGCGACGACGCGCAGGGCAACCTGCTGCCGATGGAGATCACGGTCCTCACCGAGCAGGTGGAGTGCGTTTACGACACCTGGAACTGCCGCGGTGGCTACCGCTGGAATCCGGCCGGGACTCCCGTGTTCTTCAACCAGAACGAGGACAGCGTGCACTGGTTCGACTGGGATCCCGCGTGGGAGGACGAGCCGGGATTCCGGGGTGCCAACGACATCGAGCGCCCGCTCGGCGAGTGGAACCAGCTGGTGGTCGATGCCGACGGCGACGAGCTCCGGGTCTGGCTCAACGGCACCCGGGTCAACGAGGGCTTCGCCGTCCTTCCCGACGAGGGAAGGTTCCAGATCGAGATCGAGGGGACCGAGTACTTCCTGCGCCGTTGCGAGTTGCTGCCGCTCGGCACCCCGGTCGAGCCGCGGGTCGACGGGGTGCTCCCCGGGGCGAGCCTGGGGATGCCCTACCAGGCCGGGCTGGAGGCGACGGCGGGCGTCGGCCCCTTCGACTGGCAGGTTTCCAGCGGGGTGCTCCCGGCCGGGCTCGGCCTCGACGCCGCCACGGGAACGATCAGCGGCGTGCCGCAGGTGGCCGGGCGCGAGGACTTCGAACTCATGGTCACGGGATCCGACGGCGGCCAGGCGGTGGTTGCCGCCAGCCTGGAGATCGCCTCGGAGACCATCCCGCTGGACGGCCTGGTCCTGTGGCTCGAGGCCGAGGCCGGCGTGAGCGAGGCGGGCGCCAGCGTCGCCGGCTGGGCGGACCAGTCCGGTCGCGGCAACGACCTCACGGCGGTGGGCGACCCGCAGTGGCTGGCCCAGGGCAGCCCGGGTGGCTACCCGGCCGTGGAGCTCGACGGCAACGACGCGCTGGTGAGGAACGGATCGATCTCCGGGTTTCCCGCGGGGAGTGCCGACCGGACGATGTTCGCGGTGATTCGCTACGACGCGTCCGACGATTCCTGCGGGGTCGCCTACGGCTACCCGGCGGTGAACCAGGCCTTCGGGGTGATCCAGCGGCCCAGCGGTGGCGGCCTGCTCGGGCTGCGTGGCTGGGGTGGCGGCTACGACCGCGACTCGACCACGGTGGGGATCGGTGCCGGCTGGCTGGTCCAGTCGGTGGTGCTCGACGACGACACCGCGACGCACTTCAAGGACGGCGGGGAGATCGACCAGTGGGACCATGCCTATGACACCCGGGTCGAGAGGATCGTCGTCGGATCGAAGATCAACGACAGCGGCAACTTCACCGGTGGAGTCGCCGCCGTGCTCGTCTACGACCGCGCCCTCGGCCCGGCCGAGCACGCCGCGGTGGTCGGGAAGCTGACGGCCCGCTACCTTGAGATGAGCTCGCTCGATTCGTGGCGACTGGAACGCTTCGGCAGCGTGCTCAACGAGGGCCCCGGCGCCAGCAGCGCGAACCTGGACGGCGACTGGATGACCACCTTGATGGAGTTCGCCCTGAACGGGGACCCGATGGTGACCGACTCGGTGGGGCGCTTCACTCGGGTGCCTCCGGAGCTGGTGGGCGGCGAGTTCGTCATCCGCTTCCCGGTGCGCGACGGGGCCGTCTTTGATGGCGGGGTCGCCACGCTCGACGGCGTCCGCTACCGGTTGGTGGCATCGACCTCGCTCGACTTCATCGCGCCGGACCGGATGGTCGAGGAGCTGCCCCTGCCGGCAGGCGCCGAGGGGCCGCCGCTCGATCCGGGTTGGAGCTACCGGGCCTTCCGCGTGGTCGGTGAGCAACCGGAGCGCGTGTTCCTGCGCCTCGAGGTGTCCGATCCGGGCGGCTGAGCGGGCATGACGGGGCGCGACGCGGCACGACCTGTCCGGAATGGCAGGCGAGCTGGCCTCACGCGATCGCGGGGGAGGGCCCGGATTTCAGCGACTTTCCGCCTCCGGGCGCGTAGGATCCGGCCGATTCAGACCCGCCTGCCGGGCGGCGAATCATAAGCGAGTTTGGCCATGAGATATGTTCACATATCATTGATTTTGGTTGTCAGTTCAATGCCTCCCGTCTAACAGGAGCGCGGTCCCTTCGATGCCGCCCGGAAGTACAAGTTATTGGTGCGCCCAAGCCCGTCAACGCTATGGCAAGCGGCCGCGGGCCTTGGTGGGCGCCGTGGCGGGGTGGGCCGCACTCGGCAAGTTCCTGCTCTTCACGGGACTGGTCGGGGGGCCGCTGGCGACGGTGGTGCTTTGTTGCTGGGCGGTGGCGGCCCCGGGACTGGTGTCCGGTGGCGTGACCATCGCGGTGGGGCTGGCCAGCCTGGCGATGTTGTGGATTGCGCTCGGGGCCATCATGGTCGCGAGCCCGGTCGACCACGGGGTGCGACTGGATGATGGCGGGGCGCCGCGCTTGCGCGAGCTCCTCGACGGCCTCGGCGCGCACGACGTGGAAGTCCGCATCGATGCCTCCCTGCGGCTCGAGCGACTCGATCGTCCCGGCTGGGGGTTCCTCAGTGCGCATGGCAGCTGGCTGCGGGTCGGGCTGCCCCTGCTCGAGATCCTCGACGAGGCGGAAGTGCGCCTGCTGGTGGAGCGCGAACTCGGGGGCGCCGGTCTCGGACCCGCGGCGGGGCGCCTGGTGCGGCTGTGGAAACGCTGGCGGCAGGTGGTCGAGGCGGTCCGGCGCCGGCCGGGCCGGGAGCTGCTCAAGCGCTTCCTCGCCGGCTACTGGCCGCGCTTCAGCTCGCGGGCGGTGCTGCTCGCCCGTCTCGATGGCCTGGCGCGCGATCGCGAGGTCGATGCCGGGGCGCTCGCCGAGGTGGTGAAGCGCGTCGCCATCGCGCGGGTGCGCCGCCATGAGCGCTGGTCCGAGCTGATGGGCAGCCAGGGTGCCTCCCTCGAGCACGCGTATGCCTCGCTGTTCCGGCCATCCGGCGACTCATGGGAGCGGATCAAGGAGAAGTCCTGGCTGAGCTCGGCGCTGGAACAGAAGCCCGGACTTTTCGAGACCGAGCCCGAGGTCGGGGCCCGGCTCGAGAACCTCGCCAGCGATTCCAGCCTGGTGCCCCGCAGGAGGCCGCAGGACTTCGTGCCGGCGGCGGACAGCCTGATCGAGGCGGCGACCCTCGGGCCGATCCGCGACGAGATCGGGCGGCGGTGCCAGGTCGAGTTCGAGGACGAGTGGCGGGGCAGCCGCCGGTGCTGCCGGGCCGATGATCCCAATGGCACGCCGAGCCGCTTCCTCACTGCGCGCCAGCGCTGGCGGCGCATTTCGGACCTCGTCCGGGTGGATGGCCTCGAGCAGGTCCAGCCCGAGATCGACCTCCTGCTCGGCCAGGATCCCGATCACTCCGGTGCCCTGTTCCTGCGGGGCCGCTACCTCGCGGCTCGCGATGCCGGGGCGGCGCGCGAGTCCTTCGAGCGTGCGGCCGGGGACCCGACGCTGCGGGGTGAGGTCTACGACTCCCTGTCACGCCTGGAGGCCCGTGCCGGCAACGACCGGGAGGCCGCGAGATTCCGCGCCATGGCGGGCGACCACGAGGACGAAATGAGGCTGGCCCTGATCGAGCGCAACCGCGTCACCGTGAGGGACCGCTTCCGGCCCGCCAGGCTCGCCAGCGAGGTGACCGTCGACCTGACCGAGGCCCTCCACCGCGAGGCGGCGGTGCAGGAAGCCTGGCTCGTCGCCAAGGAGGTCGAGCACTTTCCGGAGTGGCGCCACCACGTGCTCCTGCTGCGGCTCGAGTGGCCCAACCACCGGATGGTTCCCAACCGCGACGAGAGCCAGCTGCTCGAGCGGATCGCGCGCTGCGCCCATGTCGACGGCCACCTCCACGTCTGCACGGTTGATGGCCTGCCCGGCAAGCTCCTGCGCATGATCCGGCGGCGGGTCGAGGGGTCGGCGATCTACCGACGTGGCGCGCGGCAGCGGCGCTGAGCCCGATGGGCTGTCGCGTTCGCGGTTTGAGATCGATGGCTGCCCGGCTAGGCTGGCAATGGCATGAGTGGCATGAGCGAGGAGGAACCAGGCCCACGGGTGTCGCCGCCCGGGAAGGAGGCGGGCGGATGGCCCGCGGTGGCTTCGTCGCTGCGCCACGTGGTCGGTCGTGACGGCTTGGCGCGCGGTGGCCGGGCCCTGGCACGGCTGAACCAGGTGGGCGGCTTCGACTGCCCGAGCTGCGCCTGGCCGGACCCCGATGGCGAGCGGTCCTTCGCCGAGTTCTGCGAGAACGGCGCCAAGGCGGTTGCTTCGGAGGCGATGAAGCGGACCATCGGCCGCGAGTTCTTCGCCCGCCACTCGGTGGCCGACCTGCTCGAGCGGTCGGACGAGTGGCACGACAAGCAGGGCCGGCTGGCCGAGCCGATGATCCTCCGCGAGGGCGCGAGCCACTACGAGCCGGTCGGCTGGGACGAGGCCTTCGCCGTCCTGGCGGAGGAGCTGAAGGCGCTCGACTCCCCCGACGAGGCGGCCTTCTACACCTCGGGCCGGGCGAGCAACGAGGCGGCCTTCCTCTACCAGATGCTGGCCCGCGCCTTCGGCACCAACAACCTGCCCGACTGCTCGAACATGTGCCACGAGTCGAGTGGCGCCGCCCTTTCCGCGGCGATCGGGGTGGGCAAGGGGACGGTCAGCCTGGACGACTTCGCGGCTGCGGAGGTGATCCTCTGCGTCGGACAGAACCCCGGCACGAACCACCCGAGGATGCTCGCCACGCTCGAGTCGGCGGTCGAGCGCGGCGCCCGCATGGTCGCCATCAACCCGCTGAAGGAGGCCGGCCTGATCGGCTTCGCCCACCCGCAGAAGCCCGCCGGCTTGCTCGGCCGCGCGACGCCGCTGGCCTCGAGCTACCTCCAGGTCCGGGTCAATGGTGACCTCGCCCTGTTCCGCGGCGTCGCGAAGTGCCTGCGGGATGACCCGGACTTCATCGCCCGCGAAACCACCGGCTACGACGAGTATCGTCGACTCCTCGCCGGGACCCGCTGGGATGACATCGAGCGCCTCAGCGGGGTGTCGAGGCGCGCGATCGAGGAACTCGCCGAACTGCTGGCAGCGGGCGGGCGGCGGGTGATCACCTGCTGGGCGATGGGCCTGACCCAGCACCGCAACGCGGTCGCGACCATCCGCGAGATCGTCAACGTCCACCTGATGCTCGGGGCGGTCGGCCGCGAGGGGGCCGGCCTGTGCCCGGTGCGCGGCCACAGCAATGTCCAGGGCGACCGCACGGTGGGCATCTGGGAGAAGATGCCGGAGGCCTTCCTCGCCGCGCTCGACCGCCAGGCGGGCATCCGCAGTCCGCGCGGTCACGGCCACGACACGGTGGGGTCGATGGTTGCGATGCACGACGGCAGCGTGAAGGTCTTCGTCGCGCTCGGCGGGAACTTCGCCCAGGCCACCCCCGACAGCGGATTCACCGCGGAGGCGCTGCGGCGGACGCGCCTGACCTGCCAGGTGTCGACCAAGCTGAACCGCAGTCACCTGATCCATGGCCGCCGCGCCCTGATCCTGCCCTGCCTCGGCCGCAGCGAGGACGACGCCGGGCGCCTGGTCAGTTGTGAGAACTCGATGGGCGTGGTGCAGGCGTCGCGGGGCCGGCTGCAGCCGGCGGCCGCGGGCCTGCTGTCCGAGCCGGAGATCGTCGCCCGCATCGGTGAGGCGGTGGTCGGGGATGTCGGACGCATCCGCTGGCGCTGGCTGGCCGGGGACTACGACCGCATCCGCGACTGGATCGAGGCCGTGGTGCCGGGTTTCGACGACTACAACCGCCGGGTCCGCGAGCCCGGCGGGTTCTACCTCCCGAATGCCGCCAAGCAGCGGAAGTGGAACACGGCGAGCGGCAAGGCGGAGTTCTCCGCCGCGCCGCTGGATGCCTTCGAGGTCGCCGAGGGGCGCCTCATCCTCCAGACCCTGCGCAGCCACGACCAGTTCAACACCACGATCTACGGCCCGGACGACCGCTACCGCGGGATCGGCGGCGGGCGGCGGATCGTCTTCCTCAATCCCGACGACATGCGGCGGCGCGGGGTCGGACCGCTGGAGGAGGTCGACCTGACCAGCCACTGGCCGGATGGCGAGCGCGTCGCGCGTCGCTTCCGTGCGATTCCCTACGACATGCCGCCGGGGATGGCGGCGGCCTATTTTCCGGAGGCGAACGTCCTGGTCCCCGCCGGCAGCGTGGCGCTCGGCAGCAACACCCCGACCAGCAAGGCGATCGAGATCAGCATCGCGGCGAGCGGACCGGTGGAGGATCCGAAGCACGGCCATCCCAGGTCCTCGTAGGGAAGCCGCGAATGGAAATGGGCAGAGTCGCGACTGCCCGGTTGTGCCCTGATGAAGGTCTTGTCTTCCTGAGGTGGGCCGGAACCTGGCGCCTTGATCGGTGTCCATTCGCGGTGGCAATTCATCCGCCGCGGGGCGCTACACCACTTCCCCGGCATAGACATTGAAGCGCGGCGGGCGCAGGAAGGCGACCAGCGCCTGGCCGGACTCGCGGGCGAATTCGACCGCCAGCGACGAGGGCGCCGAGATGGCGGCGACCAGCGGAATGCGGGCGGCGAGCGCCTTCTGCATGATCTCGAACGAGACCCGGCCGGAGACCATCAGGAAGCACGCCCCGGCCTGCTCCGGCGGGACGCTTCCGATCACCTTGTCGACCGCGTTGTGGCGGCCGACGTCCTCGCGGATGCAGCGCGGCCTTCCCGCCGCGTCGAACAAGCCCGCCGCGTGCAGCCCGCCGGTGCGGGAAAAGGTCGACTGACCCTCGCGCAGGCGGGCGGGAGCCGCCAACAGGGCGGCCGCCGGGAAGCGCGCGGCCGCCTCGATCGGCGGGTGGCCGGCGAGGATCGACTCGATCGTCGCCTTGCCACAGATGCCGCAGGACGAGGCGCTGAACAGGTTGCGCCGGAGCCGCCCGAGGTCGGCGGCGCGGTGGAGGAAGACGCGGGCGTGGTTGCCCTCGACCTCGAGCCGGCGGACCTCCCCGGCGCTGGCGATGATGCCCTCGCTGAGCAGGAACCCCCGCACCAGTTCCTCGTCGTGGCCCGGCGTGCGCATGACCACCGCCACCGGGTGGCCGTCGAGGGTGAGCTGCAGCGGCTCTTCCAGCGCGACGAACTCGCGGCGTCCGGCGGAGGCCTCGTCGCATGCGTCGACTTCGCGGTCCATGGCTCGGGAGGTTGCCGGCCTAGCGGCCGTCGTGGTGGATCCGCACCACCCGCGGGGTGATGCCGGTGAGGATTTCCCACGCGATCGTCCCGGCCTTCGCGGCGACCTCGGCCACCGGGATCGAGGGGCCGAACAGCTCGACCTCGTCGCCGGCACGGAGCTCGACCTCGCCGGCATCGACCATGATCTGGTCCATGGTCACCCGGCCGATCAGCGGCAGCCGCCGGCCGCGCACGAAGACCTCGGCACCCTGGCCGGACAGGTGGCGCGGGTAGCCGTCGCCGTAGCCGATGCCGATGGTGGCGACGCGGGTCGGCCGGGTCGTCACGAAGGCGCGGCCGTAGGACACTCCGTGCCCGGCGGGGAGCGTGCGCACGAGGGTGACCCGCGACTTGAGGCTCATCGCCGCGCGCAGCCGCTGCTGGTGGCCGGGCACCGGCGAGACGCCGTAGAGCATCAGCCCGGGGCGCACCAGGTTGCAGGCGTGGTTGTCGTATTCGAGCAGGCCGGCGCTGTTGGAGAGGTGGATCCAGCGGAAGCGCCCGCGCCCGCCGAGCTGATCGACGATCTCGCCGAAGCCGGCGAACTGCCCGCGGGTGAAGTCGGCGTCCTCGTCGGCCGAGGGGAGGTGCGAGCCGATGCCCTCGATTTCGATCCCGGGCAGCGCCTCGAGCCGGCGGAAGTTCTCGTCGAGCCCCTCGCGCAGGAACCCGCCCCGGCCCATGCCGGTGTCGACCGACAGGTGCACGGCGAGCCGCTTGCCGGCGGCCACCGCGAGGTCGGAGAACTGGCGGGCCTCGTCGAGGGTCGACAGGCAGGGGACCCAGCCGCGCTCGACGATCTCGGCGCGCTCGGCCTCCCAGGTGGCGCCGAGGAGGTAGAGCGGGGTGGCCACCCCGGCGTCGGCGATCCGGCGCGCCTCGCCGACGTTGGCGACGCCGAAGAAGGCGAGGTCCTCGTCGGCCAGGCTGCGGGCGATTTCCTCGAGGCCATGGCCGTAGGCACCGGCCTTGACCACCGCCATGATCGCGCATCCCGGGGCGGCCTGGCGTGCCACGGCGAGATTCTGCCGCAGCGCGGAGAGGTCGATCTCCGCCCAGGCGCGGGGTGGCGAGGTGGTGGGCACGGCACCAGTGGAAGCGCCCGAAGCCCCGTTGGGCAAAGGAAATCGGGGGCGTGGATGACCCGAATCCAGGGCTGGCGCGAGCCGCCGGGACGGGCCTCCAGCCCCGTCAAACGTGGTTTTCCCCGGTGATTGACCCCCCGCGGGGGCGTTGCTAGCGTCCGCGCCCCGCCCCTATGAGCGCCAAAGGCCAATTCAAAGACACGATCCTGCTGCCGCAGACCGACTTCCCGATGCGGGGAGACCTGGTCAAGCGGGAGCCGGAGCGACTCGCCCGCTGGGAGTCCGAAGGCCTGTACGAGCGCATCATCGCCCGCCGCAAGGCCGAGGGCGCCCCCAAGTTCATCCTCCACGACGGCCCGCCCTTCGCCAACGGCGACGTCCACATGGGCACCGCCCTCAACAAGGTCCTCAAGGACCTCGTGGTGAAGTCGAAGACGATGGCCGGCCACGAGGCGCCCTTCGTTCCCGGCTGGGACTGCCACGGCCTGCCGATTGAGTTCAAGGTGGTCAAGCAGGCCGCCGGCCTCGAGCCCGCCGAGGTGCGCCGCCGCTCGACCGAGTTCGCGCGCAAGTTCATCGACATCCAGCGCGGCTCCTTCAAGCGCCTCGGCGTCTTCGGCGACTGGCAGAACCCCTACCTCACCATGGACCCCGCCTACGAGGCGGAGATCGTCCGGGTCTTCGCCAAGCTCGTCGAAAGCGGGGTCGTCTACCAGTCGAAGAAGCCGGTGCAGTGGAGCTACGGCGCGCACACCGCGCTGGCCGAGGCCGAGGTCGAGTACCAGGACAAGACCAGCCCGGCGATCTTCGTGAAGTTCCCGCTCACCGCGAGCAGCTCCGGCAAGCTCGGCATCGGCAACGCCTCGATCGCGATCTGGACGACCACGCCGTGGACGCTGCCCGCCAACCTCGGCGTCGCCGTCCACCCGGACTTCACCTACATCGTCGGCCAGTTCGACGGCGGCGGCCGCCAGGAGATCCTCATCGTGGTCCGCGAGCTGGTCGACGCGCTGTGCCAGAAGACCGGCATGCGCCTCGCCTCGACGCTCAAGGAGCTGAAGGGCCGCGAGCTCGAGAACCTCGAGGCCCGCCACCCCTTCCTCGACCGCTCGTCGAAGATCATCCTCGGCCAGTTCGTCACCACCGAAACCGGCACCGGCGCGGTCCACATCGCCCCCGGCCACGGCGCCGACGACTACGTCGCCGGCCAGCAATACGGGCTCGAGGTGCTCTCGCCGGTCGATGACGACGGCAAGTTCACCGACGAGGCCGGCCTGCCGGAGCTGGTCGGCACCCACGTCTTCAAGAGCAACGGGCGGATCATCGAGATCCTCGAGGAAAAGGGCGTGCTGCTGGCCCGGGAGACCTACGAGCACAGCTACCCGCACTGCTGGCGCTCGAAGACCCCGATCATCTTCCGCGCGGTCGAGCAGTTCTTCATCTCGCTCGACAGCCTGCGCCAGACCGCGCTCGACGAGATCGACCGCGTCGAGTGGCTGCCGTCGTGGGGCCGCAACCGGATCTTCGGCACCGTCGAGGCGCGTCCCGACTGGTGCATCAGCCGCCAGCGCACCTGGGGCGTCCCGCTGCCGGTCTTCTTCAAGGACGGCGAGGCCCGGCTCTGCGCCGAGACGGCCCGCAAGGTCGCCGACCTGGTCGAGAAGGAGGGCACCAAGGTCTGGTTCGAGCTCGACGACGAGGAGCTCGTCGAGCGGCTCGGCCTCGAGAAGGGGCTCAGGAAGTGCCGCGACACGCTCGACGTGTGGATCGACTCCGGCTGCTCGCACGTCGCGGTGCTCGACCGCCACCCGGAGCTGCACGCGCCGGCGGACCTCTACCTCGAGGCCACCGACCAGCATCGCGGCTGGTTCCAGAGCTCGCTGATGATGAGCGTGGCGTGGCGCGGGACGGCCCCCTACAAGTCGGTGCTCACCCACGGCTTCGTCGTCGACAAGGACAAGAAGAAGCTCTCCAAGTCCGAGGCCGAGAAGGCCGGCAAGCCGATCGACGCCGCGCACTACTACGACAAGTACGGCGCCGACATCGTGCGGCTGTGGGTGTCCTCGGTCGACTGGCAGAGCGAGGTGCCCTTCGGCGAGGACCTCTTCAAGCAGGTCGCCGAGCCCTACCGCCGCCTGCGCAACACGCTGCGGATCCTGCTCGGCAACCTCGACGGCTTCGACCCGGAGATGGACCGCGTGGCCTCGAGTCACCTGCCGGTCCTCGACCGCTGGATCCTCGAGCGGCTCCACCAGGTGGTCGCGGAGTGCCGCAAGGCCTACGAGAACTACGAGTTCCGCAAGGTCTTCAACGAGGTCAACCAGTTCTGCGCCGGCGACCTCTCGGCGGTCTACATCGACGCCACCAAGGACCGGATGTACTGCGATGCCCGTAGCTCGGTCCGCCGCCGGGCCACCCAGACGGCGATGCACGACATCTTCAGCGCGCTGTGCCGCCTGATGGCGCCGGTGCTCGCCTTCACGGCCGACGAGGCCTGGGAGCACGCCCCCTTCACCGGTGGCAGCGTCCACGAGCAGGACTTCCCCGTGCCGGAGCCGTCGCTGGCGCCGGGCGAGGCGAGCAGCCAGGTCGCCCGCCTGCTCGAGATCCGCCACGAGGTGCAGACGGCGATCGAGGAGCAGGTCCAGGCGCGGGCATTCAAGAAGAACAACGAGGCCGCCGTGGCCCTCGTCGTCAAGGAGGGCGAGCCGGTCTACCCGCTGCTCGCCGACAAGGACTTCGCCAAGGAGTTCTTCATCGTCGCCGAGTTCGACGTCAGCGCCGGGTCCGAGTTCTCGGTGAAGGTGACGAAGTCGGCCAACCCGATGTGTCCGCGCTGTCGCCGCTACGAGCCGCCGGTTTCCGACGGCCTGTGCGGACGTTGCTCGGAGGTGCTGCAGGCGGTTTCGCGGGCGTGAGCGACACGGGTGATGCAGCTGCCGGGGCGGGAGGCCCCGGGGACGGCACGGAGCGGGACGCCCCGGCCGGCGGGAAGCTGTGGAAGTGGCTCCTCGGCTTGACCGTGCCGCTCTATGTCCTCGACCAGGTGACGAAGTTCTGGGTGATCGGGACCTTCCCGCCGCCATGGATTGAAAGGAAGTCCATCGAGGTGATCCCCGGCCTGCTCAACTGGGTGCGGGTGCACAACCAGGGCGTGGCCTTCGGCATGGGCAACGGCACCGAGTGGGCGCCGCTGGTGTTTCCCTTCGTCTCGCTGACCGCCTTCTTCCTGATCACGCTCGGCTGGCGCCGGGGCTTCTTCGTCGGCCGCATGGGGGCGCTCGCGGTGGCCCTGCTGGTCACCGGCATCTGCGGCAACCTGACCGACCGCCTGATCCAGGGTTCGCTGCTCGAGGAGATGCAGGGCGCCCCGCTGTGGGAGCGCCTCAAGGCGGGCTACGTGGTGGACTTCATCGACGTCATCGTCCCCTTCACCGGCGGCTGGCACTGGCCCTCGTTCAACGTCGCCGACTCGTGCATCTGCATCGCCGCGGTGCTCCTGTTCGTCGCCGGCTGGCGCGCCGAGGAGGCGAAGCACTGAGCAGGGGCGGCGCGGCTGTGCCGCGGACCGGGGCGCGGGCGGCGCGAGATTGGTCGTCATCGGCACTTGGCACTTGGATCGCGGCCGCCGGGCAGGGAGGATGGGGCAATGGGATGCTTGGCGAGGCTGTGCTGCGTGTGGCTGGCGGTGGTTCCGCTCGCCGCACAGAGCTTCGATGAGGTGCCCCTGCCGGCTGAGCCGGAGGGGGCGGTCCTCGACGACGGCCGCGTGTTCGCCCTCGAGCCCGAGCGCCTGGCGGGCCTGGAGGAGCGGTTGGCGACGCTGCGGCAGGACACCGGCTTCGAGGTCAAGGTGGCGATCTTCGACACCCTGATCGGCACCACCCTGAGGGACCAGACCGCGCGGCTCCAGGGCGGCTGGATCGGCCCGGCCAAGGGGGTGGTCCTGGTCTTCGAGGCGGACAGCGGGCGCTTCGAGGTCGGCTGGGAGGCCCCGCGCGAGCTGAACCTCGAGGGGGAGCCGTCGATCCCCGTCATTCCCGAGGAGCACCTCGAGCCGCATGAGATGATCGAGGTGCTGGGGCGGCTCCGCGAGACGGGGGTCGGCAAGGACGATCCGGCCGACCGGGTGGTGGCGGTGGTCGAGCGCTTCGCCAGCGAGCTCGACAAGGTCCAGGCCCGGCGGGAGAACCCGAACGCCAAGCGCAACCTCCGCGTGGTGTTCCTCGGCATCGGCCTGCTGGCGGGCGTGGCGCTGATGGCGCTGCTGGCGGCGGCGTGGATCCGCCGCGCCGACCGCCGCGAGGGCGAGGCCCTGGTGTTTCCCAAGGTCAGCGTGGGTATGCGCCTGGGGGCGCCGTTCGGCGGAGGGAAGATCGGTTCGCGTCGCTTTGGCGGGATGCCCGACCGCGACTGAGCCGCGGCTTGCTGATCGGCAGGATCTGCGGCAGGACGGCCGAGAACACGTGGACGAGCGGGTAGATCAGCAGTCCGAGCAGCAGCCCGCTGGCGAGGAAGCCGAGGATGAAGTCCGAGACGTCGAGGGGGATCGTCTTCTCGCCGAGGCGGAAGTCGACCTGGCCCAGCGAGATCATCGGGACCCCGAGGGTGTCGCGCAGCCAATGGCCGAACTTCAGCTGGGAAAGCCGGATGAAGGGGCTGGTGAAGGGGTTGGTGACCCAGCAGGCGGCGACGGCGAAGGGGACGTTGACCCGGGCGCCGATCGCGGCGAGCGCCGCGGCGATCATCTGGCCGGGCATGAACATCATGGCGAAGAACAGCCCGATGGCCATGCCGCCGGCGACCGAGTCGCGGCACGGCTGCCACATGCGCCGGTCGATCATCCGCTCGAGGACCGGCTTCCACCACAGGCGGTGGCGCAGGCGGGGATGGCGGACGAGCCGCTGGACGCGCCGCACGAGGCGAAGGTAGCGGACTTTCCAGATCCTCGGCGGCATGGTGGAAGATGCGCCCGATCGGGCCGATAGGCAATGGCAATCGAACCCGGGCATCTACGGAGGCCGCCAACATCCCGGATCACCCCGGGCCTCAAATCCCTTGCCGGCGGCACCGGATCGAGCATGCTGCCGGCGCGATGAACGAGTGGCAGGCGTTGATTCTCGGACTGGTCGAGGGACTCACGGAGTATTTGCCGGTGAGCTCGACCGGGCACCTGATCGTGGCCCAGCGCTTCATGGGGATCGGCATCGAGGGGCGCGACAAGGCCGCGGCCGACTGCTTCGCCATCTGCATCCAGGCCGGCGCCATCGCCGCGGTGCTGGGGCTCTACTGGCCGCGGGTGCGCCAGATGATGATGGGGCTGCTCGGCAGGGATCGCGAGGGCCTGAAGCTGTTTGTCGCCATCATCGCGGGCTTCCTGCCGGCGGCGGTCATCGGGGTGCTCGCCAACGACTGGATCGAGGAGAAGTTGTTCCTCTTCAAGTGGGTCGTGCTGGCCTGGCTGGTCGGCGGGGTGGGGATCCTCGTGGTCGACCGGTGGATGAAGAAGGGTGGCGGGACCCGCGGGGTGGAGCTGGCCGAGATCACCTGGAAGATGGCCCTGGTCATCGGCTTCGCGCAGTGCGTGGCGATGTGGCCGGGGACCTCGCGCAGCCTGATGACGATCCTCGGCGGCATCCTGGTCGGCCTGCGGCTGAGTGCCGCCGTCGAGTTCTCTTTCCTGCTCGGCCTGGTCACGCTCAGCGCGGCCACGGTGAAGAAGGCGGTGTGGCCGATCGATGGCGTGGCGGGCCTGCCCGAGAAATACGACGCGCTCTTCGGCGGCGCGATGCTGATGTGGGACGAGTACGGCCTCGGTTCGCTGCTCATCGGCGTGGTGGCGGCGACCGTCTCCGCGGCGGTCGCGGTGAAGTGGATGGTCGGCTACCTCAACCGCCGTGGCCTGGGCGTGTTCGGCTGGTATCGCCTCGTCATCGGGGTGGTCGGCGGAGTGCTGGTGATGATGAACGTGGCGGGGCTCGGGGTTTCCTGAGCGGGCTGCCGGTCATGCTCCCGATTTCGCTTGCCCGGACTGCGAACGGGCCTTGCACTTGTGGGGTGAATCCCGTCCAAGCGCTCCGGTCCTGGGCAGCGGTCCTGCTGCTGCTGGTCGTCACGGGTGGCTGGGCGTCGGCCCAGCGCACGACGCGCATCCACATCTCGGACGGCTTCGACTTCCCGGTCGGCAAGCCGAGTGCCGACGGCTACTACAAGGCCCGCGGGATGCGGCTGCGTCCGCCGGTTCACTTCGGCGAGGACTGGAACGGCCGCGGCGGCGGCAACACCGACCTGGGCGACCCGGTCTACGCGATCTCCAACGGCATCGTGGTGTGGGCCTACGACGTCAAGGCCGGCTGGGGCAACGTCGCCATCATCCGCCACGCCTACCGCGACCCCGCCACCGGCCAGGTGAAGCACTGCGACTCGCTCTACGGGCACCTCCGGGAGATGGATGTCAAGGTGGGCCAGGAGGTGAAGCGGGGCGACAAGATCGGCACGATCGGCACCAACCGCGGCATGTATGCGGCGCACCTCCACTTCGAGATCCGTCACGACCTCTCGGTCGGAATGCAGCGCAACAGCGTGCCGCGCGACCTGACCCACTGGGCCGACCCGACGACCTTCATCGAGCGCTACCGCCGGCTCAACAAGGAGTGGGGCAAGCAGCGGGTGCCGGTGGGGACCTTCAAGGAGTACGCCGGTCACCGGGGGCTCTGAGCGATGGCCATCCGCGCGAAGCAGTCGGTCTGGCCGGTGCTGGTCCTGGTGGCGCTCGCCATCCTGGTGAAGGTGCTCGAATGGCGCGGCGGGATCGACCCCGGCGGCCGCTACGAGCGCATCGCCGGATGCCGGCTCGCGGAGCACCGCTGGAACGACGGCGACAGCTTCCAGGTCGCCCTGCCCGACGGCCGCAGGGAGCAGGTCCGGCTCTACTTCGTCGACGCCCCGGAGAGCGCCTTCAAGACCTACCGCAACGGCGAGAACAACCATCGTCGCATCGCTGAGCAGGCCCGCGACCTCGGGGTGAGCCCCGAGCGCGCGGTCGAGCTCGGCAAGCAGGCGAAGGCCCGCGTCGCGGAGTGGCTCGGCGAAGGCACCTTCGAGCTCGCCACCGAGTGGGACGACCCCTTCGGCGACCGCCGCTACCATGCCTTCGTCGCCCTGCCCGGTGGCGGGTGGCTGCACGAGCGGCTGGTCCGCGAGGGCCTGGTGCGGATCCACACCAAGGGCGCGGCGCTGCCCGACGGAACCTCCGAGGGCGCGCAGCAGAGGCACCTGCGCGAGCTCGAGAGCGAGGCCCGCCGGGCCGGCCGCGGCGCCTGGGCCCCAAGGAGCGGGGATTTGCAATCCCCGAACGGCGGTTGAGAGGTGGCTGAGAATGGCGCGCGCGGGTTCCGTTGCCGGAGTCCCTGGGCAACCCGCCGGTGCTTGCCGACCACCGCTCCCTGGCGCCTAGCGCCACTCCGCCAGCAGCTCGCCGAGCATCCGCTCGCTGGAGTCCCAGGCGCCCGCCGCGTTGGTCACCCACTGGTTGGCGAACTCGAAGAAGCCCGTCTGCGGCGAGGCGATGCACAGCATGGCGACGAGCACCAGCAGGTTGGCCAGGCCGATGATGATCAGCGACAGGAAGGTCCCGTTCTCGCGCAGGTCCGGCTGGTCGCGGGGGATCATCCACAGCGTCCAGATCAGGTGGAAGGCCCAGAAGAAGCCGACCGCGGCGAACATCGCCTTGCGGCCCGCGCCCGGCAGGCCGATGGCGGCATCGACGCCGGAGAACAGCAGGATTGCGAAGGCCGACCACAGCGGGATGAAGTACGGCGAAAGGGCGATGACGATGTTCGACTTGTCGGTGGTGACGTAGCCGCCGTCGACGCTGACGTCCCACTCGCTGATGCGGCCGCGGAACAGCCAGATGAAGAACATGTGGGTGAGCTCGTGGCCGAGCACGTAGAGGAACAGGAAGCGGTCGCGCAGCAGGCCCGAGTAGAACCAGCCGAGCATCATCAGGCCGCCGGTGGCGAAATACCAGAAGGCGCTGCTCTTCCAGAAGGCGTGGCGCAGGGTGGCGTCGGAGAACTGGTCGAGGAAGGTCCACAGGGTGACCATCAGCAGCGGGAACAGGACGATGCCGAGGACCCAGCGGAACATCCGCATCAGCAGGCCCGGCCCATCGACGAAGTCGTCGACAGTGGCGGTGCGGGCGTGGATCGACTTCTGCCAGCGCCGGTTGGCCGGGCGGTTGGCGCAGGCCTTGGCGCGTGCCTGGGCGAGCGCCAGCGCCTCGGAGAATCCCGGTCCGCGACGCCGGTTGCGCGTGGATTTGCGCCCGGTCCTGGGTCCCAGTCGAATCTGCTTCCGCCGTGCCGCCATGAGCGGCCCTTGATTACTTAGGAAGTATTAAATAATCAAGGTCGGATGCGCCCGGGTGGGAATCGGGGCCTTGCCGCCGGCGGGCGCGGAGGGATGGCGCCGGAGCGGGCTGCGGGCTCGGGTTGCCTACTGCACCAAGACCTTGGGCTCGTCGGCCTTGCCCCAGGCGATCATCCCGCCCTCGAGGTTCAGGACCTGCTCGAAGCCCATCTGGCGCAGGGCCTTGGCGGCGCCGGCGCTGCGTCCGCCACTGCGGCAGTAGACCAGCACCGGCCGCTTCGGGTCGAGCTGGTCACGGGCCTGCTTCGCGAAGTCCTCGTCCTTCCAGTTGATCCGGCGGGCGCCCTCGATCACGCCCTCGTCCCACTCGGCGGGGGTGCGGACGTCGACCAGCTGGACGCCGGCATCGATCCACTGCTTGGCCTGCTCGACCCGGACCTTGCCGTCCTTGGGCACGGGCGGGGGTTCCTTGGCGGCTGAAGGCAGGGCGAGTGCGAGGGCAAGGAGGAGGAGGCGGAGCATGCCGGGACTATAGGCCGATTCCGCGGGCGTGCAGCCAAAATGGGGCGGCGGAGCTTGGCCCGCTCAGCGCCACTCGCCGCGCTCCTCGCGCTCGATGTCGATGCGGTCCTCGAGGTTGCGGGCCTTGACGCGGTGGGCGCGCTTGGCGCGGCGTTCGGTGGTGATCTGGCGCTTCTTGGCGCGGCGTCGCAGCACCTCGATCTCCTCGTCGAGGCGCAGGAAGCTCTCCAGCCGCCCGACCTCGAGTCGACCCTCCTCAAGCGCGGCGCGGATCGCGCAGCCGGCGTCGCTGCCATGCTTGCAGTCGTGGAAGCGGCACTCGGCGGCGATCTCCTCGATGTCGGAAAAGCTCTCCCGCAGCGTCTGCTCGTCGGTCCACATCTGCACCTCGCGGATGCCGGGGTTGTCGATCAGGATGCCGCCGCCGGGGAGCAGGACGAGCTCGCGGGTGGTCGTCGTGTGGCGGCCCTTGCCGGTCACCTCGTTGACCTCGCTGGTCCACTGCCATTCCTCGCCGTGCAGCTGGTTGACCAGGGTCGACTTGCCGACGCCGCTCGAGCCGACGATGCACATCGTCGTGCCCGGATCGAGGTGGGACTTCAGCACCTCGAGGCCATCGCCGCTCAGGGCGCTGGTGACGTGGATCTCGGCCTCGTCGGAGAGCGCGCGCAGTTCCTCCGCGGCGGCGGCGCACTGTTCCGCGGGGAACGCGTCGGACTTGTTGACCAGGACCACGGCGCGGGCGCCGCTGCGGTTGATCAGGGTGAAGTAGCGCTCCATGCGGCGCGGGTTGTGGTCGGGCCCCGGGTCGGTGACCACCGCGATGACGTCGACGTTGGCGCCGATCACCTGCTCCTCGACGCTCTTGCCGGGGACCTTGCGGGAGAAGCACGAGCGCCGGGGCAGCCGCGCGCGGATCACGTGGTCCTCGTTGTCGCCGCCGAGCTCGACGGCCACCCAGTCGCCGACCGCCGGCAGTTCGGCGTCGCTGGCCGCCTCGTGCCAGACCTTGCCGGCGAGGACGACGTCGACCTCCGTGCCGTCGAGCAGCAGCGCGCTGAAGTTGATCGGCGTCTCGCGGATCAGCCGGGCGGGCTGCCAGCCCCTCGCGGCGAAGGGCTCGAAGGCCTTCTCCCAGTCCGGGTCCCAGCCGAGGTCTTGTGGGGCGATCGACAAGTCATGCCGGGTATCCCCGAAAGCAACGGGGAAGGCAAGGGTCCGGTCGGAGCGCCGACCCAAGTCAGCCGGGGGTGGGGGAAGAGGAGTGGAAGGGGGACTCGGGCGCGACTGGGGTCGCGCGGTCCGAATGGGGGCTGCCGATCGCCAGCACGCCGCCGTCTGAGGTGCCGCCGGCCGAAAGGGGTAAAATCGGACAAAAATGCAAAAACCTACGCAATGACGGGGTTTTGCTGGGCGTAAAATCGGACATAATGGCCCTGTCAGCGCGAGCAAGTCCCCCCGATCCCCCCAGCGCTCAAGTTGACCCTCCCCCCGAGCAAGAATACGAATCCCCCCGAATCCCCCCAAGAGTCCCCGGACGCCGGCTCCCCCCACCGGCCTCCGGGGATTCTCTTTGTGGGGAGGGCGGACGACTGGCGCGGCGTCCCCGCTTACCACCACGACTCCATCTGCACGCCCCAGCTCCAGCCGGCGGTGTCGAGGGCGTAGTCGGCGCCGCCGACCTGGCCGCGCTGGCCGTCGCTCCAGAAGGCGTAGGTGGCGAAGGCGCGGATGACCGGGCGCGAGAAGAACTCGTCGCCGAGCGCGACCTGCGGCGCGATGGTCAGCTTGCCGAGGGTGCCGCTGTGGCCGTTGGGCGAGTTCGAGATCCAGTCGACGCCACCCTCGAAGGCGAGGCTGGCCCAGTCGTTGAAGTGGTAGATCGGGCGGACCCCGGCCGAGGCCCAGTGCTGCTCGGGGGCATTCGAGCCGAAGTCGGTGTACTGGTAGACCAGCGCGGAGCCGAGCGAGAGGCACTCGAGCGGCTTGATCACCCAGTGGTCGGTGACCCGCGCGCGCCACGACTCGTCGGGGTCGGGGCGGATGTAGGTGCCGGTCGGGTCGGTGAAGGTGTCGAAGCCGCCGGTGAAGGTCTTGGCCGGCCCGGTGCCGAGCTGCAGCGAGGTCTTGTGCAGGCTTTCCGGGTCGAGGAAGCCGGTGTGGGTCCGCACCAGGTTCAGCGCCACGCCATGGGCGTCCTCCGCCTTGCGGCCGGTCGCGTCGAATCCCGAGTCCGCCTTGGAGTAGGTCAGGCCGAGCTCGCCGGTGCCACCCCAGAAGTCCCAGTCGTAGTAGCGCAGGTCGATGCTGGTCTTGCTGAAGCCGGCGGTGTTGAGGGGGTCGGGGGTGCCGATGCGGTCGTAGATCGCGCTCTCCGCACCGTCGCCGATCCAGGCCAGGGCGAGCTTGCCGCCGCACCACGGGACGTCCTCGATGCCGGCGCCGCCACCGCTGAGGTCCCAGAAGTAGAAGTCGTTGATGTGGATGTCGTGGCGGCGGTAGAAGCGGCTGCCGGCCCAGACCTTGGCCTCGGGCATCGCGGGGAGGATGTTGCCCACCGAGGCCCACACCTCGGGCACGGTGAACTCGGTGTCCGCGGCGCTGCCGTAGTCGTCGTAGGGGTTGTAGAAGGCCAGCCGCAGGTTCATCTGCGCCACCGGGCCGTCGATGCCGTGGGGGTCGTCGAGTGAGAAGGCGCCGGGCGTGAAGAAGGTCTTGGCGAAGTTGATCTCGCCGTAGTTCTCGGCCTCGTTGCCGAGGCGGTACTTGGCCACCCCGGGGAGGCCGAAGGCGCGTTGGGGGCCGCCGATGTCCGAGCGGCCGTAGCCGGCGCGGAAGTAGCCGCTGATGTCGAGGTAGCCCTCGAGGATCTCCTCGATGCGGGCGTCGAGCTGCTCGCCGGGCCGGAAGTCGCGCGATTCGGTGCGGCTCGTGAAGGACTCGGCGGCGAGGTCCCGGGCCCGCTGCGAGGCCTCGGTGATGCCCTCGTCGGTCTCCGGGTCCATCACCCCCGCCGGCCGGGCGGGTGCCGGAGCGCGGCTCGCGGGTGCCGCCGGTGGGGTTGGCGGCGCAGCCGGGCGCGACTCGAGCTCGCGGATCCTGGCCTCGAGCCGGTCGATGCGGGTCTCGTAGTCGCTGCGCAACGCGTCGAGTTCGGCGCGCAGCTCGCGCGCGAGGTCCTCGTCGGCGGCCGAGGCCGTGGCCGGAATCGCAGCGGCGACGAGGGTCGCCACGACCTGTTGCTGGAATCGCCCCATGACCAATCGCCCGAAATTCGACCCGGCGGCGGACGGCGGGTCAAGCCGCAAGTCCGCGCACCGCCTCCCCTCAGTCGGTGACGTAGGCGAGGCGGTAGTAGCAGGCGGCTTCGCTGGCCGGGGCCGGGAGGGTCAGGCGGACCTCGCCGTCCGCATCGGCGGTGACGGCGTGGGAGCTCCACTCGACGAAGTCATGGGTGCTCTGGAACCGGTAGTCGACGTGGGGGACGGCGCTGCCGACCAGCGTCACCGTGCGCGACTCGCCGCTGCCGCTGAAGCTCATGGCGATGTTGTCGGTGGGCAGCACCACCAGCGAGATGACCCCGGCGTCATCGAAGGGGTCGGACCACTTCGGGTCGGTGTAGAGCGAGCTGCCGCCGAGGGTCTCGAGGAAGGCGACCAGGCTGGCGCGCTCGCCGGCGTCGAGGTTGAGGCGCTGCGGCTGCGGGCCGCCCGGGCCGGGGCGGGTCAGGCGGTTGTCGATTCCCGGCACCACGGCGGGGATCGCGTTGTAGTGGGCGACGACCTGCCCGAGCGTGAGGAAGGCGCCGTCGTGCATGAAGCCGCCGTTCGGGTTGCCGGCGGCGTCGGTGAGGTCGCGCAGGCTCGGTGCCCGGGTCACGGTGAAGTCGCTGCCGCCACCGATCGCGCCGGCCACGCCGTTGTTGCCCGAGTTGGGATCGATGTCGAACTCGGGCGGGCGGTGGCAGCCGGCGCAACCGGCGCCGCCCTGCGGCGGGGGGTCCAGGAAGATCCGCTTGCCGGCGTTCTCCATGGCGGTGAAGTTCGGGAATGGCACGGCGTCGCCGGCGACCTGGCCACGGCCGGCGTCGTACTTGCTGTCGAAGGACTGGATGCTGCGGACGAACTGGGCGAGGGCGTCCTGGATGCGCTCCTCGCTGATCCCGCCGTCGCCGAAGACCGCCGTGAACAGGACGTGGTACTCCTCGTGCGCGGCGAGGCGGTCGACGAGGTCGGCGAAGCCGGGGTCGCCGTCGGCGCCGCTGAAGCCCATCTCGACATGGTCCCGGATCGGCCGGGTCGTCTGATCCTCGAGCGTGGCGGCGCGCTCGTCCCAGAAGAAGCGTCGCTCGGTGCCGAAGCGGGCGTTGACCAGGCGCATCGAGTGCCGGCCGGTGGTGCCGGCGACCCCGCTGCTGGCGGTGGCCGGGTCGGAGAAGCCGTGCTCCTGCTGGTGGCAGGACGAGCAGGAAATGGTGCCGTCGACCGACAGGCGCCGGTCGTGGAACAGGACCCGCCCGAGGGTCGCGCCGCGGTCGGTGATCGGGTTGGCGGCGGGCGTGTTGTCGCGGGTGATGTAGTCCGGGACGGCCTGGCCCGCGTAGCGGTCGGGGTCGACCAGGTCGATGATGCCGTCGCCCGCGCCGGCGACGGGGGCGGCGACTTGAGCGGCGAGGAGGAGCGGGACGATGAGCTTCATGCTCCCGATGGGAGCCGGACCCTGTGTGTCGGGTGTGTGGACGAGGGGGCAGTTTTGTTAAGCGACTGCAAAGCCGGCCGAGCCCCCCTCTCGTCCCCAAGGATGAGTCGATGACGAGGAGCGGGAACCAGGGACGATGGTGGAGGACGGCGCTCAGGTTCCCGGCCAATCGGCAATCGGCAATCGTCAATCTTCCCACACGCCCTGCTCGACCAGCTGGCGGGTGGCGGCCTCGGCCCAGCCGCGGTTGGCGGCGGGGGAGGCCGGGGACGGGTGGAGGACGCGGCCGATGAAGGCGCCGTGGCCGCTGTCCTCGGCGGCCTGCCTGAGCTTGCCCTCGGCGTAGGCACCGACGCCGATCAGGAACTCCGGCTTGAGCAGCTCGACCACCCGCACGAGGTGGCGGCGGCAGGCTTCCTCGACCGGCACCATCTCCGGCTTCGGCAGCTTGTCGGGCGTCAGGTTGGCGCCGCTCTCCGCCATCCACACCAGCGGACAGTAGTTGGCGACGAAGTGCCCGGCGAAGAAGTCGTCCACCCGCGGGTAGCGCTCGGCGAAGAGTCCCCACAGGCGCCGCCCGCTGACCTCCGAGCGGGTGCAGGCGAAACCCTGGATCGGCCGCTTGGGGTGCTCCGGGTCGGGGCGCTCGACCGGGGTCTCGATGCCCATCCAGTCGCGCACCGCGGGGATCTCGCCGAAGGGCACGCCGGTCTGGGCCATGCCGTAGGGTCCCGGGTTCATGCCGAGGAGGAGGACCCGCTTCGGGCCCTTGCCGAAGCGGCGCAGGTAGGTTTCGTGCGACTTCCGCGCGTAGTCGGTGGGCAGGTAGGTGCAGGCCGCCTTGGAAAAGGACAGCCCGCGGAGGGATTCGCTCAGGTCCCGGGAGGCTTGGATCAGGGCACGGCTCACGGGGGAAATCCAACAGTCCCAGCCGGGTGAGGCAAGGCCGGGCGCCGCGGGTGGCCGGGCGCGACTGGGGTCGCGCGGTCCGTGGGCTCAGGGTTCCTCGCCGTCGTCGGCGGCCGCCGCGGAGGAGCCGCGCTCGGCCGGCAGGACCTCGTCGACCATGCGCTCGATCCCCTCCGCGGCGATGTCGCTGCGCGGGTAGATCGAGCGGGCCTTGAGGTACCAGCTCAGCGCCGAGCCGATCTGGCGGTCGCGGCGCTCCTCGAACTCGCGGGCGCGGGTCAGCGCGCGGGTGAAGTCGGCGACGTTCGGCGCGAGCTGCTCGAGCTCGCGGCCGAGCTTCGGGTCGTCGGGGAACTCCTCGCGCAGCTTGGCGAGCTGCTCCCAGGCGGCGTAGTCCTGGCCCATCTTGCTGAACTCGCCGGCCTTGCCGATGGCGGCCTCGATGCGGGTCAGGTTGGTGATGATCTGCTTGAAGGCGTCCTCGCGGGTGGCGTCGCCCTGGATCGCCGGGGCGATCTCGTACTGGCGCCGGTAGATTTCGCGGTAGTTGTTCTCGCTGAGCAGGCGGTCGAAGTCGTTGCGCGCCTGGACGAGGGTGCCGCTGGAGGCGACCAGCTGGTTGAACTCGGCCAGCTTCGGGTTCTGCGGCCACACCTCCATCGCCTTCTGGATCTCCTCGCGGGCCTTCTCGTTGTCGCCCATGGCCGCGGCGTTCTTCGCGGTCATGATGTGCATGTCGCTGACGCTGGTGTAGGTGGCGATGGCGGCCTCCGCCTTGGTCGAGTCGAAGTCCTTGGCCTGGGTCTTGATGGTCTCGACCAGCTCGCGGGCGCGCAGGTAGTCCTTGGCGTCGAGGGCGGCGATCAGCTTGTATGAGCTGCGCACGAACTCCAGCACCGTGCGCTTCTTCTCGCGCGGCAGGGTCTGCACCGAAGGCATGAACTCACCGACCATGTAGGACTCGCTGAGGCGCTTGGCGGCGCTCTCCAGCTCGCCGCGCCCGGAAAGGAACAGGAAGGCCTCGACACCCTTGTCGACGTCGCGCACGGCCTCGCTGGCGAGCGAGTCGAGCGAGGACACGGTCGGGCTGGTGCCGAAGGTGTCGCTGATCATCTTGGACACGTCCGAGTCCTTCTTGATGCGCAGGCGGTTGTCGCCGTCGGAGAAGATCTGGTGGTAGAAGCGCGCCGCCATCATGACGTGCTGGAAGCGCCGCTGGACGAAGAACTGCACCATCAGCGCCTGGTACTGGACCTTGGCCTGGACCAGCTGGACCTCGTTCTTGGCGGTGTTGGTCTTCTTGAGGGCCTCGATCTCGGCGAGGCGGCGGACGGCCTCGGCGTGGCGCAGCGAGTTGACGCCGCGACCCGGGTCCTCGGCCGGCTGGCGGCGCCCGCCGCCCTCGCCCTCCTCCCCGGGCCGGCGGGTCGAGTTGAGGGTGGGGTCGTGCTCCTGCGCCGACTTCCAGTCGGTGTCGGCGATCAGGCGGTCCTTCTCGGCCTCCATCGAGGAATTGATCGCGCGGGTCTTCTCGACGTCCTTCTTGGCCAGCACCGCGGCGTAGATCGCCTGCGACAGCGAGTCGCATAGCTTGGCGTCGCCGGGGTAGCTCGAGGCGCGCGGCAGCAGCGAGACCGCCGCGGTGAAGTCCGGCCCCCCCGGGTGGTGGGGCGAGACGTAGTCGAGGATCTGCTCGATGGTCTCGCGGTACTCGGTGGCCTCCTCGGAGGTCTCGGCGGGCTCGTTGAGGTAGCGCTCGAAGCGCGCCGCGAGCATGCGGTTGTCGGTGGCCGACCAGGTGTGGCCGTTCCAGGTGATCAGCTCGCTCGAGGGGTCGAAGAACGGCAGTTCGCTGCCGAAGACCGGGCTCGACTCCTTCTTCTCGGGCTGGCGACGGACCACGGTGTCGTTGCCGTCGTCCTGAGCCGCACCCGTGGAGCCCGGCGGCGGCGAGTAGACCTGGCCGAGGGCGGTCGCGGTGAGCAGGATGCCGGCGAGGAGTGGATGCTTCATGAGGTGGTGGATCGGCGGGTTAGAGGCGGCTGATGTCGCGGGCCACCGCGATGCCGCCGCGGCGGAAGCGGACCTTGAAGGCGTAGCGTTGCTCGCGCTCGATGTTGATGGTCGAGAGCTCCGGCGGAACCTCGATGCCGATGAACTCGTCGCCGCCGGGCGTGTCGATCTTGAGGGACACCACCTGGCCGCGGTCGGGCGTCCAGCGGAGCTTCTCGTCGACCGTGCCCTCGACGACATACTCGTTGCCGCGCAGCGAGTTCGCGTTCTGCTTGAGCGCCTCGACCTCGAGCGCCGAGCCGTCGAGCGGGCTCGACTTGTCGCCGCTGAGGAACGCACGCCCACCGAGGAAGGCACCGATCGCGAGGACGGCGATGACGATGATGACGGCGGGATTCATCCCGGAACTGGCGCGGCGTGGCATGGTGGTGGGAAATGGCGGGCCTCAGGACGGCGCGGGTTCGGCGCGTGGCTGGGGCGGTGATTCTCTCAATGAAGCGTTGCAGGGCAAGAAATCAACCTGACGCGATGGCGGGTGGGCGGTTGGGCGGGGGGGAGGCGGCTCCATGGCCCTAGGTCCACTGGTGGCGGCGGGTGCCGATCCAGGCCGCGGCGAGGCCGACGGCGACGTGGAGTCCGAGGGTGTAGAGGCAGGCCTCGCGGCTGCTGAGCGAGGTGTCGATGACCGACTTCACCGCGGTCAGGACCTTGGTTTCGAGGCCGTCGACGCTGCCGGACCAGGACCAATAGGCCGAGATGAAGGGGCGGGTGAAGGCCTCGATGTGCTCCGGCAGGGCGAGGACGGCACCCGACAGCGGCAGCTGGAAGCCGACCAGGTAGATCGACAGCAGCGAGGCCTGCTCGGCGGTGCGCATCAGCGCCGAGATGCCGAGGCAGATGGCCGTCATCGCGGCGTTGATCAGCAGCAGGAAGGTGAGGTGCTGCACGAAGTCGCCGCGGAACGGCCCGAAGAAGTTGACGAAGGCCCCCATCCACACCGACTGGGCGACCACCAGGCAGGCGAGGAAGGCGATCTTGCTGCCGAGGTAGGCCGCGGGCCGCACGCCGCCGAACTTCTCCTTCTCGAAGATCGGGCGCTCGCCGGCGATCTCGCGGGCCGAGTTGTTCGAGCCCATCAGCGAGAGCAGGATCACCTGGAACATGACGATGCCGCTGACGGCGGAGCCCACCTTGACCTGGTCCTGGCGGACCATCTGGCGCTCCTGGATCTCGACGAGGACATCCTCCTGGCGGGTGTCCGAGAGGGTCTTGATCTTGTCGCCGGCCTTCTCGGAGAAGAGGGTGACGAGGAGCGGGAAGCACAGCATGATGGCCAGCTGGAGGAGGACCTGGCCGCGGTCGCGGAAGAAGATCCGCCAGCGCCGTGACAGCAGGGTGCTGAACTGGGCGAGGAAGCCCGGCGTGCGCGACGCCGGCGGCTTGGCCGGCGGGCCATCGCCTTCCTCTCCGTCCTCCCCACCGTCCGCCCCGGCGTCCTCCACCGCGGCCGGCGGGAGGTGCAGCGAGCCGGAGTCGATCGCCTTCTGCCGGCTGTGCTCGAGCTTGGCGTAGTACGCCTCGCGGTGCTTGAGCCAGGAGCCCTGCCAGCGCTCGCCCGGGTTGGTGGCGAGCTTGGGGTAGATCTCCTCGCTGTCATGGACCGAGAAGTAGTGCGTCACGCCCTGCGGCGGGCCGTGGTAGGCGATGCGACCCTCGTGGAGGACGAGGATCGAGTCGTAGAGCTCGAGGTGGGCCAGCGAGTGGGTCACCGAGAGGACGATCCTCCCGTCGCGCCGGGACAGGTCGTGGAGCAGGCGCACGATCTCGCGCTCCGAGCGCGGGTCGAGCCCGCTGGTCACCTCGTCGCAAAGCAGCAGCTTGGGGTCGGAGACGAGCTCCATGGCCAGCCCGAGGCGGCGCTTCTGGCCGCCGGAGAGGACCCTCACCTGACGGTCGGCGATGGCGGCCAGCCCGGTCTCCTCGAGGACGTGGTCGATGCGGTGGTCGAGCTCGGCGACGTCGCGCGTGCGCACGCGCAGCTTGGTCGCGCTCTCGATCGACTCGTCGACGGTCAGCGGGTCGTAGGCGATCGAGAACTGCGGCACGTAGCCGATCTCGGCGGGGTCGAAATCGCCCTCTTCGGCGAGGTTGCGGCCGTCCCAGAACAGGGCGCCCTCGGACTCCGGATTGAGGCCGGCAATGGTCCGCAGCAGGGTGGTCTTGCCGCAGCCCGAGGGTCCGACGATGGCCATGAAGTGCCCGCGCGGGACCTTCAGCGAGGCCTTGTCGACGAGATTCACGTCCTCGCCGTCCTTCTGGATGGTAAAACTGACGTCCTTGAGCTCGAGCACGATGGGTGAGGGGGCTTACTGCGAGGGAATCCCGCCATCTTTCGGGCGGCGAGCAAGAAAACCGCCCGATGGCGCGGAAAACCGAGGAAAACTACGGACTTTCACCCACTCGGATTCGGGTTAGAGTTATGATCAGCCGACCCATGAACCTCCGATCGACCCTGCCGAGTCTGCTGCTTCCGGGACTCGTGTTCGTCGTCCTGGTCGTCCTGGTCATTGCGCAGCGGGCTGGCGAGGAGGCGGGGGCACCCGCCACCGGTGCGCCGGGCGCTGTTGTGGAAGCGGATGAAGGGGCCTCCACTCTCCGGGCCGCGGCTGGCGGGGAGTCGTGGGACGACATCCCCTCGCGCCGCCCCGGCGGGGAGCGTCCCGGCGGGGGGAGCGTCTGGCTGGCCGGTGCCGCTCCGGCCGGGCGGGCCGACAGCCCCACCCGCGGGGCGGGTCCGTCCGACATCCATTTCCACGCCGAGGTGCCGCGCCATGTCCGGGCGATGAGCGACGAGGAACTGCTGGCCCGGCTGCCCGAGGAACGGCGCCGCGCGCTGGAGGCCTATCGCGACGGCCTGGCCGGGATGGATCCCGCCGACCGGCGTTACTTCTGCTGGCAGCCGGGAACCGATCCCGTGGTGATCGAGGCCTACCACCGCGCCGAGGTTGCGGGCGGCCTCGCCCCGGGCGACACCCGCATCCAGGCGACCCAGTTCCTCTCGAGCCCCCGCTGGAGCCGCACCGCCACCAATGGCAGCGGGAACTCGGCCCAGGGCCTGCCGGTGACGCTGACCTGGAGCGTGGTCCCCGACGGCACCGAGGTGCCGGGTGACGACGGGTCCTTCGACGGTCCGTCGAACCTGCGCTCCCGGCTGGCCGGCCTCTACGGGGGATCCTCGACGGGCGCGGTGGCACTCCAGCCCTGGTTCGCGTTGTTCGAGGAGGCCTTCGCCCACATGGGGGATGAGTGCGGCATCACCTTCGTCCACGAGCCGGCCGACGACGGCGCCGACTTCACCAGCTTCGGCTCCGGGCGCGGAATCCTCGGGGTCCGCGGCGACATCCGCATCTCCGGGCGGAACATCGACGGCAACAGCGGCACCCTCGCCTTCGCCTACGCCCCGGACTACGGCGACATCGTCATCGACACCGGCGACTCGTTCTTCGACTCGACCTTCTCCAACTCGGTGCGCCTGGTGAACACGCTGGCCCATGAGATCGGGCATGCCGTCGGGCTCGACCACGTCTGTCCGGTCGACCAGACAAAGCTGATGGAGCCCTTCATCTCGACCTTCTACCGTGGCGCGCAGTTCGACGAGTTCCAGTCCCTGCAGCGCCAGTATGGCGACCCGATCGAGGCGCACTCGCCGCTGCGCAACAACGACACGCCGGCGCAGGCCTTCCCGCTCGACCTCGTGCCCGACGTCCCGGTGGCGCTGGGCTTGCTGAGCATCGACGACAACGGCGACAGCGACCTGTTCTCGTTCGTCGGCGAGGCCGGCGCGCTGGTGACCGCGAGCGCCGCCCCGGCGGACCCCGGTTCCTACCTGGAGGGCAGTGAGGGGTTCTCGTGCTCGCCGGGCAGCTTCTACGACCCCTCCCGCCAGCACAACCTCACGGTCGCGATCCTGGACGCCGGCGGCAGCCCGCTGGAGACCTCGAACGACACCGGCCTCGGCGAGGTGGAGGAGCTGGCCGACTTCGCGCTGCCGGCGGACGGCACCTACTACATCAGGGTGACCGGCGGGGGCTCGAACGTGGCGCAGCTCTACGATCTGGAGGCGCGGGTCGTGTCGCCGCCGGACTTCGCGCTGCTCGAGGTCCAGTCGCGGCGGGTCGTGGCCGAATCGAACCTCGGCGGCAACGGCCTGATCGACCCCGGGGAGACGGTCCGCCTCGGCGTCACGGTGGCGAACACCGGCACCCTGCCGGCCGACGGGGTCACCGCCGTCCTTGCCGGGCCCGCCGGCTTCGCTCCGCTCGACGTCACCGTCACCGCCGGCGACCTCGCGCCGGGCGCCTCGGCCGAGTGGCTGTTCACCTTTGCCCAGGACGGCGAGTGTGGCAGCGTGCTGGACCTGGAGCTCGACCTGAGCTGGTCGGGTGGGTTCACCAGCGAGGACCTCCGGCTCTCGCTCGGCCCCCTCGGGCGTGCCGACGGGTCCGAGGACTTCGACCTGGCGGCGGGGCTGCCGGAGGGTTGGTCGACGTCCACCAGCGGTGGCGGGATCGACTGGCGGGTGGTCAGCGACGCTGCGGACTCGCCGCCCCAGGCCGTCTTTGCCGAAGCGACCCCCTCCGAAGGCGACGCCTTCCTGGTCTCGCCCGAGTTCATGGTCGCCGCCGATGGAGGCAGCCTCAGCTTCCGCCACCGGCATGACTTCGAGAGCGGCTACGACGGGGCGGTGCTCGAGGCCTCGCTCGATGGCGGGCCCTGGTTCGACCTCCTCGAGTCGGCCGACGCGGTTCCCCAGGGAGGCTACAACGACACGATCAGTGACAACTACGACTCGCCGATCGCTGGCCGCGACGCGTGGTCGGGCAACTCGCGGGGATTCATCACCACCTCGATCGAGCTGCCCGGGTCGTGGGCGGGTCGGCTCGTCCGCTACCGCTGGCGCGCCTCCGCCGACCGCAGCATCGCGGAGGTCGGCTGGTGGGTCGACAGCATCGAGGCCGTCGTCGAGGTCGTCGATTGCGATCCCTTCCTGCCGGCGCTCTCGCTGGCCGCCAGCGGCGGCGGCCTCGAGGAGGGGGGCGCGCCGGCCGAGCTCACCCTCAGCACGCCGCTGCCGCTTGCAACCAGCGTGCCGGTGACCCTGCAGGTGGCGGGCACGGCGGATGAAGCCGACCTCGCCAGCCCGCTTGAGCTGATCCTTCCGGCGGGCCAGACCTCGGCGAGCTTTCCGCTCGAGGCCGCCGCCGACGGCGCCGACGAAGGTGACGAGGAACTCATCCTGTCCCTGCCGGCGGCCGGCCCGGGCTTCGCGCCGGCCGAGCCCTCGGCGGTGACGATCGTCCTCTCCGACCCCGCGCTGGTCGCCGCCACGCTGGACCTGAAGGGCCTGAGCCAGGGCTACGACGGCACCCCGCGAGCGGTGGGGGTCGCCACCAGCCCCGCCGGGGTCCCGGTCATCCTGACCTACGACGGGTCGACCACGGCGCCGACCGAGGTGGGCAGCTACGCGGTGGTCGCCACGGCCGGTGGGAACTTCACCGGAAGCGCCACGGGCATCCTCGAGGTCACCTTTTCCTATCTCGCCTGGGCGGCTGGCAACGGCTGGTCCCTGGGCGGCATGGAGGACGATGACGACGGCGACGGCTGGAGCAACCTGGCGGAGTATGTCTTCGACACCGACCCGACCCGGGTCGGGTCGCGACCCCGGCCGCGGCTCGAGCTGGACTCTGAGCAGCTGGAGTTGAAGACCCCCGGTGCGCTCGAGCGACTGGATGCCACCGTGGAGGGGGAGGCGTCCGCCGACCTCACCGGCTGGACGACGGACGGGGTGGTCGAGACCGCGGAGGGCTTCGCCATCCCGCGGGACGGGCCGCTGAGTTACCTGAGGCTCGTCTTCACCCCGCTGGCGCAGCCGTAGGCGTGCCCGGGGGCAGGACGGGATGCGGGCTCCATCCTACCCCGGGCGCTTCGCCCGGGGCAGCGAGGCGACCACCAGCTCGTAGGAGTGGTCGAGCAACTCGGCGATCAGGTCGGCGGGAACGCTGCCATCGAGGACCAGCGTGTTCCAGTGGCGCTTGTTCATGTGGTAGCCCGGAGTGATCGCATCGAATTCCTCGCGCAACCCGACGGCGCGATCGGGGTCGCACTTCAGGTTGATCCGCGGCGGGAATTCGGCCGGGTCCGTTAACGCGAACATCCTGCCGCCGACCTTGTAGACCAGCACCTCGGGCCCGAAGGGAGTGGTCTCCTCGCAGCCCGGCTTGGCCAGGCAGCGGTCGATGAGCTCGGGAAGATCCATGGAAGTATCCAATAACGAAAAACGAATAACCGATAACGACTCCCCCTACGCCAGCGTGCCCTCGGTGACGCCGAGCTTCTCGATCGCGCGGACCTCGTCGAGCAGTCCGGCCGGGTCGAGGGTGCCGGCGAGGAGTTGCCGGTAGGCCTCGATCGTGCGCGCGGCGGTGGCGGGGTCCTCGTCGAGCAGCTCGAGGCGGAAGCGCCGCAGGCCGGTGTCGAGGAGCTCGCGGATGAAGCGCGCGCCGGTCTGGGCACGGCCGTTGAACAGGGTGTTGCGGCAGCCGACGTCGGCCTGCAGGCGGTGCAGCTGGCCGACCCGGTCGCGCAGGTGGACGACGTGCTTCTCGCAGGGGCGGCCGCAGTCCTTGTAGCTCGTCCCCTCGCTCATGAAGGTGCAGAACACGCAGTGCTCCATGTGGAAGAGCGGCATGTGCTGGTGGAGGGTGAGCTCGAACCAGTCCGGCGGCGCGGCGCGCAGCAGGTCGAGGACCTGGGCGATGTTGAGGTCGTAGGAAATCGTCAACGCGTCGAGCCCGGCGGCTCCGCGCAGCAGGCCGGCGGTGACCGGGTTGGCCACGTTGAGCGAGAAGTCCGCCGTCTTCACCAGATCATCGCGGTCCCGGTAGTGGTTCAGCGCCCCGAGGTTGCGCAGCAGCAGGCCGTCGGGCGCGGCGCGCTCGATGAGCTTGAGGTAGCCGGTCTCGCCCGCCTTGAGGATGCGCGGGGTGGCGAGGTGGATGGTCGACCGGCAATCGTCGGTGGCCGATGGCTTGAGCGCGACCGCCTCCTTGTAGCGGCGGGGGTCCTCGAAGTCGCAGTAGATCCTCTCCGTGCCGGTGGCGAGGGCCGCCTCGACCTGCCCGAGCGTGCGGCAGAGGACGGAGAGGGCGGGGAGATCTTCGATTTTCGATTCTCGATTGGCGATTGGCGGGAGGAGTGACTCGAGGGTGGTGGTGGGCGTGGGGCGGTGGGCGCTGGCTTCGGCCTGGCTGCTGAGGGCCTCGACGAGTTTGCGGCGCAGGCGGTTGAGCTCGGACAGAGGCAGGTGGCAGTCGCCCACGAGCCGGTTGTCGAGCCCGCCGAGTTCGAAGGGGGTGTTGCCGAGGCGACCGAGTTGCTCGCGCAAGACCTGCGTGCTCAGCGGGCGCCTGGCGGCGGCCTCGAGTGGGCTTTCGCTCGCAGCGTGGCAGTCGCCGCCGCGCAGCACCAGCGGCTCGCCGGGCCGGCCGCTGACGACGAGGTCGATCGGGGTCTTCTTCTCGCTCAGCCGGGCCTTCTGCCACGAGCGGCGGATCTCGGACTCGAGGGCGGGGTCGGAGGTCTTGTAGAGGGTGACCCCGGGCCGGATGCGGTCGAAGTTGATGCCGCTGTAGTTGCGGTGGAAGATGACGCGGTCGTTGTCGATCTTCCAGATGCGGGCGCCCTGCTCGAGGTCGCGGTTTTCCCCGGCATCAAAGACGACCCCGTCGCCGGCCTTGAGCGGCGGCGCCTGCTCGGAGGGCGGCGGCTCGAGCCGGATCCAGCCGTTCTGGGCCTCGGTGATCGTTCCCAGGAAGGGGCCGCGCTTCTTGCCGAAGCGGCCGTGGGTCAGGTACGGGTGGTTGGTGCCGGCGAGCCAGCCGGTCGAGAGGCCGCGCGAGAAGGTCATCTCGAGGGCGTAGCGGTCGCCCGCGGTGATCGGCTCGGCGGCTTGCGGGTCGTCCCGTCCGCAGGCATCCAGCGCCTTGCGGTAGACCCGGGTGACGGCGGCGACGTACTCGGGCGACTTCAGCCGGCCCTCGATCTTGTACGACTTCACCCCGGCACGGACCAGCTCCGGGATCAGGTCGACGGCGGCGAGGTCCTGCGGCGACAGCAGGTAGCGCTGCTCGCCCAGCTCGCGGGTCTCGCCATCGATGACCAGCTCGTAGGGCATCCGGCAGGCCTGCGCGCACTCGCCGCGGTTGGCCGAGCGCTGGCCGAGGCTCTCGCTGGTCAGGCACTGGCCGGAGTAGGCGACGCAGAGCGCGCCGTGGACGAAGACCTCGAGCGGGGTGGAGTGGGTCGATGCGGTGGCTTGGAACCTGCCGATCTCGCGGAGCGACAGCTCGCGGGCCAGCACGGCGCGGTCGAGCGGGACCAGCGACTCGACGAAGGACAGCCCCTCGGGCGAGGTGATGGTCATCTGGGTCGAGGCGTGGATCTCGACGCCCGGCGCCAGTTCGTGGGCCATGCGGGCGAGGCCGAGGTCCTGGATGATCAGGGCGTCGACCCCCGCGGCGGCGATGAGGCGCAGCTGCTCCGCGGCGGCCTCGAGCTCGCCGGTGAACACCAGGGTGTTCATCGCCACGAAGCCCCTCACGCCGTGGCGGTGGAGGAAGTCCATCAGCCCGGGCAGGTCCTCCTCGGTGAAGTTGTCGGCGCGGATCCGCGCGTTGAAGCGCGGCAGCCCGAAGTAGATCGCATCGGCCCCCGCGGCGACCGCGGCGCGGGCGCAGTCCCAGTTCCCGGCCGGGCTGAGGAGTTCGGGGTGGCTCATGCCGGCGATCGAGCCCGAATCCCCGGGTGATGGGAAGTGGGAATCGAGAAGGCGGTGGAATTGTGGTTATGAACACCCCCGAACGGGTAAGAAATTTCCCCGAAATAAATATTGCTGTAATCCCCGCAAATCCTGCACTCTTCGCCGGACGGGATCGGCTGGAAAATCCTACTCGACGGTGGGGTTCGCCCTGGTCGAAAACCTTTCTACCGCTTCCTCCCGCTTCCTCCCGCTTCCTCCCGCTTCCTCCCGCTTCCTCCCGCTTCCTTTGCTCAAATACCCAAGCAAGACTGCATGAAAAACCACCTCGAAAACCCCTCCCGCTGGACGATGAAGTTCTGCCTGGCCGCCCTCGGGCTCGCGCCGGGTCTCGTCTCCGCTGCCCTGGTTCACCAGTACACCTTTGAAGATGGCACCTCGAACGACGGCATTGGAGGCCTCAACGGCACCCTCAATGGCACCGCGTCGGTGTCGGGTGGCCAGCTCAGCCTCGACGGTTCCGGAACCATGGACCTGGACGGCACCACCCTCGACCTCGCCGGGTTCTCCAACCTGACGATCGAGGCCTGGGCGACCCCGGACTCCGGGATGGGCGGCTTCCACACGCTTTTCGCCGCCGGCAACGTCAACACGGTCAGCGGCGACTGGCTCGCCAACTACGTGCTGCTCCAGACGCATCGCGGCGACGACGCCTCGCGGGCGGCCGTGCAGGTCGGCGACGTCAACCAGCCGTGGACTGCCGAGGAAGGCGTCAATGGCCCGGAGCTGAACGACGACGCGCTTCACCTCTACACGATGACCGTTGCCGACATCGGCACGGTCAATGAGACCCTCACCTTCTACGTCGATGGCGTGATCCAGGGCAGCCCGCTGGTGCTCTCGACGACCTCGGTTGCGAACACCGGCACGGAGGTCGCCTCGATCGGCTCCGGTTACCCGGCCGACCCGTTCTGGGTCGGCTCGGTGGAGGAATTCAACATCCACGACATGGCCTTGGACGCCACCACGGTGGTGAACCGATTCAATGCCGGTCCCGTGCCGGAGCCGTCGGTGGCCCTGCTAGGCGGCCTCGGGATCCTCGGACTGCTGCGCCGCCGGCGGAATTCCTGATCGCATTCATTTCACGGAAAAGCGGTTGGCCCCACGGGCCAGCCGCTTTTTCTTTATCGGAGCGAAGATGATCGAGTCGGTCGTTGTTCTCGGAGGCGGCAGCGCGGGCCTGATCGCGGCGGTGACGCTGCGCCGGGTGCTGCCGGACCTGCCGGTCGTCGTCCTGCGCAGCAGCGAGATCGGCGTGATCGGGGTGGGCGAGGGGACCACCCCGTACTTCGGAACCCACTTCTTCAAGAACCTCGGACTCCACCCGAAGAAGTTCTACCAGCAGGCCCAGCCGACCTGGAAGCTGGGGATCCGCTTCAAGTGGGGCCGGGCCGGCGACTTCAGCTACCCGTTCACCCCCGAGCTGTCCAGGAAGCCGGATGCCCTGCCCCGCTATCCGGGATTCTTCGCGGGCGACGAGCCGACCTTCTTCGGCATGGGGACCGCCTGCATGCACCACGAGCGTGCCTTCCCCAGGCGCCGCGACGGGATGCCGGACCTCTCGCTCGGCCACGCCTACCACATCGAGAACGAGAAGCTGGTCGGCTGGCTGGAGTCGACGGCCAGGTCGCTCGGAGTCCGCTTCGTCGAGGGCAAGGTGGCGGAGGTGGATCACGGCGACGACCGGGTCGACGCGCTGGTTCTCGAGGACGGGCAGCGCATCGAGGGCGACCTGTTCATCGATGCCTCCGGGTTCCGTTCGGAGATCCTCTCGAAGGCCTTCGATGAACCCTGGATCGACTACTCGGGCAGCCTGTTCTGCGAGCGTGCGGTCATCGGCGGGTGGGAACGGACGGACGAGACGATCCATCCCTACACCACGGCCGAGACCATGGATGCCGGATGGTGCTGGCAGATCGAGCACGAGCACTGGATCAACCGCGGCTACGTCTACAGCCCGTCATTCATCAGTGACGACGAGGCGCTGGCCGAGTTCATGGCGAAGAACCCGAAGGTCTCGAACGAGCCGAGGGTGGTGCGCTTCCGCTCCGGCCGCACCCGGCGGTCCTGGGTCGGCAACGTCGTCGCCGTCGGCAATGCCTCGGGATTCGTCGAACCGCTCGAGGCGACCGCGCTGCACAACATCTGCTACCAGTCCCGCGGGGTCGCCGCGACGCTGCTCGACAGCGCGTGCCGGCCGTCGGAGTCGATGGTGGAACTCTACAACCGCGGCAATGCGAACGCGTGGGACAACATCCGCGACTTCCTCGCGGTTCACTACGCCTTCAACGACCTGCTCGACACCCCGTTCTGGCAGGCCTGCCGCAACGACACGGACCTCGGTGCCGCCGAAGCGTTCGTCCGCTACTACCGTGACAACGGGCCGACGACCTCGTCCTGCGGGCCGCTGATGCCTTCCGAGAATTCCTTCGGCATGGAGGGCTACCTCTCGATGTTCCTCGGCCAGCGCCTCGACCACGCGAGGTCGTACCAACCCGATGACAAGGAGCTCAAGGCGTGGCAGCGCTACCAGTCCGAGTTGGCCAAGCGCGCGAAGTCCGGCTTCACCGTGGCCCAGACGCTCGAGCTGATGCGCAGTCCGCGCTGGAAGTGGATGTAGGCCGCGGCGGCCGGGGTGGGGTTTTTCGAGCGCAACCGATCGCTGGTCGGCGGGGTTTCCCCGTTCGAACCGATCCCGCCATGCTCCCGCAAGCACCCGACGACTGGACCCTGGAGGAAGCCGCCCACCTGGTGCGGCGGGCCGGCTTCGGTGGCTCACCCGGGGAGATCCGCAAGGTCCACTCGCTGGGGCGCCACGCCGCGGTCGCAAGCTTGCTGGACCCCGACGAGCCGGCCGATGCCGTCGAGCTGCCCGACTGGGCCTCGCGCGAGGCGGTGGCCGCGCAGTTCCGCCAGCTCATCGAGCAGCGCCGCGAGGCGCGCATGGCCGGCGGGGAGGCGGCCGACCGGGACCCGCAGCGCGGCCGGATCCAGCAGCAACGGCAGCGCGAGAACCGTCGCCACACCCTCGACGGCCAGGCCTGGTGGTTCGAGCGCATGCGCACCACGCGGGCGCCGCTGCGCGAGAAGATGGTGCTGTTCTGGCACGACCACTTCGCCACCTCGGTGCGCAAGGTCAAGCGGCCGGGGCTGATGATGCGCCAGAACGAGACCTTCCGGCGCCACGCGATGGGTTCGTTCCGCGAGCTGACCCACGCCATGCTGCACGACCCGGCGATGCTCTTCTACCTCGACACCCAGACCTCGGTGAAGGGCAAGCCGAACGAGAACTTCGCCCGCGAGGTGATGGAGCTCTTCACCCTCGGCGAGGGCCACTACGGCGAGGACGACATCCGCGAGGCCGCGCGGGCCTTCACCGGCTATACCTTCGACCGCCGCGAGGGCACGGTGGTCCACCGCAAGGCGCGCTGGGACGGCGGGCGCAAGGAGATCCTCGGCCGCTCGGGGAACTTCGACGGCGACCAGGTCATCGACCTGCTCTTCGAGCAGCCCGCCGCGGCCAGCCACCTGTGCGGCAAGCTGTGGAACTTCTTCGTCGCCGACGCGGCCCCGCCGGCGGTCACCAAACGCCTCGCCAAGTCGTTCCGCGCCGCCGGCTTCGAGGTGAAGCCGGTGCTGCGGGAGATCTTCCTCTCGCGCGCCTTCTACGATCCCGCGGTGATCCGCGACCAGATCAAGAGCCCGATCCAGTTCCTCCTCCAGGCGCTGCGCGAGCTGGAGCTCGACGGCCTGCCCTCGAGCTACCTGCGACTGGTCTCCGAGCAGCTCGGCCAGACGCTGTTCGTGCCGCCGAACGTGGCCGGCTGGGACTGGGGCAAGGCGTGGATCAACACCAACACCCTGCTCGGCCGCTACAACGCCGCCGGCTTCATCACCACCGGGTCGGCGGACGCCGGGGAAACGATGGCCGAGGGCGATGGCGGGCGGCCGATGGTCGCCCGGCGGCTGCAGCGGGTGACAAAGGACTGGAAGGGCCCGGACTATGAGAAGCTCGTCCCGCGGGAGCTGCGCGCCGACCCCGGGAAGGTCGTCGACGCCCTGGTCGAGCGCCTGTTCCAGGCCGACCCCGGCGCGAAGCAGCGCGCCGCCTTCCTCGACTTCGCCCGCTCGCTCAAGGGCGCGATCTTCACCAACCACGAGGTGGCGCAGCTGTGCCACCTGATGATGAGCACGCCGCACTACCAGCTTTGCTGAAACCCCAAGCGGTCCCTGTGATCGGCAAACCATGAAGACGAGACGCGAATTCCTCCGTTCCACCGTGCTGGGTGCCTCGAGCGCCTGGACGGTGCCGATGTTCGTCGAGCGCACCTTCGCCGACCTCCACGCCGGTGCGCGGGATCTGGCGGTCCAGCCGGTCACCGGCAGCGACGACACCATCCTGGTGGTGCTGCAGCTGGCCGGCGGCAACGACGGCCTGAACACGCTGGTTCCCTTTGAGGACGATGCCTACCACCGCGCCCGCCCGAGGTTGGCGAAGCAGCCGAAGGACCTGATCAAGCTCGACGACCAGCTCGGCCTGAACGCCTCGATGCCCTTCCTGGGCAGCCTGTTCAAGGAGGGCGGGCTCGCGGTCGTGCAGGGGGTCGGCTACCCGAATCCGAACCGCTCGCACTTCGTGTCGACCTCGATCTGGGAGACCGGCGACCCCGCCGCGCGCTCGAACACCGGATGGCTCGGGCGCTACTTCGACCATGCCTGTGCCGGTGCCGACCCGACGGTCGGGATTTCGCTCAACAAGACCCAGCCGGAGAGCTTCGGCGCGCTCCGCAACCCCGGCGTCAGCCTGAGCACGCCGGAGCTCTACCGCTGGATCCACGGTGGTGGCGACGGCGAGGACGCGGAGGCCTTCTTCGACTCGCTCAACGCGCCGGACGACGGCGCCTCGATCGACCTGCCGGCCGGCGGCCGGGTCGGCGGAATCGTTGGCGAGAGCAACCTCGACTTCCTCGAGCGGGTGGCGATGGACGCGCGGGTGTCCTCGAAGAAGATCCTCGAGATCGCCGCCCGTCACCGCCCCGGGGTGCGCTATCCCGGCACGCCGGTGGCGCGCAGCCTCGGCATGGTGGCGCGGATGATCGCGGGCGGCATGCCGACGCGGGTCTACTACGTCAGCCACGGCGGCTTCGACACCCACCGCGGCCAGGGCAACAGCCACGACCGCCTGCTCGGCCAGCTCGACGACGCCCTCAAGGCCTTCTTCGCCGACCTCCGCGAGCAGCGCAACGACCAGCGCGTGGTGCTGATGACCTTCTCGGAGTTCGGCCGCCGGGTGGCGGAGAATGCCAGTGCGGGCACCGACCACGGCAAGGCCTCGTGCCTGTTCGTCGCCGGGCCGGCGGTGAAGGGCGGGCTCCACGGCACCGCCCCGAGCCTCGGCGACCTCGACGCCGGCGACCTGAAGCACACGATCGACTTCCGCCAGGTCTACGCCAGCGTGCTCGGCGGCTGGTTGCGCACGGATCCCGCCGCGGTCCTCGGCAAGGACTACCGGCGGCTCGGCATCCTCGCCTGAGCCCGATGGAGAGAGCGGCTTTGCAAGCCGCCCGGTCCCACGGCTGGCGGTGTCGGGGAGGTGTCGCCGGCTGCGCGGCCGCCAGCCAGATTGCCGGCGTGCCGTCTTGACCGGCCGGTGGCCGCCGCGGAGGCTCGCCGCGTGACGGATGAGCAGCGGGAAAAACTCGGGCGCGGGCTCGGCCTGTTCGACTTCGACGGCACCCTGATCGCCTGGGACACCCAGGTGCTCTTCGCCAACCACGTGCTGAGACAGGAGGGCGTGCGGCGGCTCTACCTGCCCTTCTTCGCGCTCTTCGCCCCCTTTCACCGCATCCTTGGCGACGAGGGCATGAAGCGGGTCTTCCTCAGCTACCTGTGGCGGGCGAAACGGGCGCGGATCGAGGGTTGGGCGCGGGAGTTCGTCGACGAGTGGGTGCCGCAGAAGTGCTTTGCCGAGGTGGTCGCCCTGCTTGACCGGCATCGCCGGGCCGGACACCTCACGATGCTGGCCTCGGCCAGTCCGGACTTCTACGTGAAGGAGGTCGGAAGGGCGCTGGGCTTCGACCTGGCGCTGGGAACGGAGGTGGAGTTCGGCGAGCGGATGCCGCTCCTTCCCGGTCTGAGGAACCACAAGGGAGCGGAGAAAGTACGACGTTTGTCTGAGATCCTGGGGCCGCCCGGGACGTTGGGCTGGGAAGGGAGTCACGGCTACACCGACAGCACGGCGGACCTGCCGATGATGCGGGCGTGCCGGGTGGGGACGGTGGTGAATCCCTCGGCGCGGCTGGCGGGATACGCGGAGGTTCACGGATGGGGAGTGATCCGCCCGGCCGTGCCGTGGAAGGGCCCGCGCAGCAAGGCCCTGCGGATTCTCCGCTTTGCTGCCGGGATCTGACCATGCGCTTCGCAGGTGGCACGGGATGTGATTGGTTTCTGCCCGTGAAGCCGATCGCGATCGCCCTGCTGCTGACGGCTGCCGCTTCGGCGGCGGATGGGAATGATGGGAACTGGTGCGAGGTGATCCCGTGGGACATCGGGGAGGTTCCGACCGACGCGGAGTCACCCTGGCTGCAGTCGCTGCGCTTCGGCGGCTACATCCACCTGCAGGCCGCGCAGGTCGATGGCCGGGCGGCGAACCGGGACTTCTCCTACGGCCGTGCGATCGACGTGCGGCGGACGCGCCTGACGATGAAGGGCAAGGCGCTCAACGCGCTGAGCTGGAGCGTGCACGCCAACATGAGCGAGGACGAGGGGCGCGACAACGGTGGCGTGGAGTTCGACTACTTCGGGCTCTTCACCGCCTACGCCACGCTCGACCTGAATGCCTTCCTGCCGGACAACCCGCTCGACTCCTTCTCGATCAGCTACGGCAAGCGCAAGCTGACCGAACTCAACGAGGAGGACGAAACCTCGATCAACAGCATCTACACCGTCGAGCGCTCGTCGCTGTCGACCTTCGTGGTGCCCTTCCGCGCAGCGACCGGCACCACGGGCGCGTGGATGTCGCTCGGGCGCGGCAACGACCTCGTGAAGGTCGGGGTCTTCAGCACCGACACCTCGCCGGAGTTCGGGACCTGGGACGACGGGACGCTGTTGATCGGCTCGTGGGAGCATGACTTCGCGAAACCCTGGTGCGTGGATGAGGCGCTGTTGTCGGTCGGCGGCGGGATCCAGGACGTGAAGGCCGGGGACGAGTCGTATTCGCCCTGGGAATGGGTCTTCACGCCGTGGTTCCGGCTGAGGGAGGGCCCGTGGCAACTTCATGTGAGCACGGCCTACGGCGATCTGGAAGGGCCGGCGACCACGACGGGAGGGACCTTTTACGGGGCCTGCGTGATGCCGACCTACTGGCTGGTGCAGGACCGGCTGCAGGCGGTGGTCCGCTACGAGTTCATGAAGTCGGACGCGCCGCGAGGGATCCAGATGCGCTCGCGCTATGCGCGGGAGGCGGGTCGGCCGTCGAACGAGGGGATCCCCTCGCTGGCGACGGGCCGCGGCGATTTCCACCAGGCGGCCTACGGGGGTCTGGTGTGGTGGGCCTGCCCGAAGCACCTGAGCGTGCTCGGCGGGGTCGAGTGGGAGCAGATGACCTCGCGGTCGACGAACGTCTATCGCGGGACCACGCTGTGGCTCTCCACCCGGGTCATTTTCTGAGCGTGGTCAGAGCAGTGGCGGCGGTTCCGCGATGTTGGCGGGGCTGTTTCCCGGGCGGGCGAGCAGGCGATCGATCGTGGTGAGCTCGTCGAGTGAAGGGACGAGTTTCTCATCGAGAATGGCGCGGAGGCGTTCGGCGTGCCACTCCGGGGTGCCGCCCTCGCGTTGGGAAAGGATGAGCGCCGCCTCGCTGAGGCGACCGCTGGGTGCGAGCTGCCTGCGCGTGCGGCGAAGCCAGTTGGCGAAGTGGCGGTGGGCGGAAGTCGGCACGGGAACAAGGGAGGGAAGTTGAGGGCTTCCAACAAGAAGGAAGCAGCACCCGGCCGAGCGACCCGATCGGCGATCCTGCGTGGGGCCGGTCGGCTAGCGCACTTCGGCCACGGCCATGGCGGCGATGCCCTCGCCGCGGCCGACGAAGCCCATCGTCTCGTTGGTGGTCGCCTTGATGCCGACCCGCTCGGGTGGCAGGCCGAGGGCGGCGGCGATGTTGCGCTGCATCGCCTCGCGGTGCGGCAGGATCTTCGGCGCCTCGGCGACCAGGGTGCTGTCGATGTTGACCAGCTCATGGCCCTGCTCGCGGATCAGCCCGGCGGCCTTCTCGAGGATCCGCAGCGAGGAGATGTCCTTGCAGGCGGGGTCGCCGGGCGGGAACCAGTGGCCGATGTCCGGGAGCCCGAGCGACCCGAGCACCGCGTCGGCGATGGCGTGGCTGAGCACGTCGGCATCCGAGTGCCCGTCGAGGCCGCGTTCATGGGGGATGTCGACGCCGCCGAGGACCAGCGGGCGGCCGTGGGCGAAGCGATGGACGTCGTAGCCGAAACCGATCATGCGATTGCCGATTTGAGATTGCCGATTTTCGATTGGGGAGGCGTGGCGCGGGGAGGAGAAGCCTCGGGTCGACCATCCGGGCCCGCGGGCCTCACAGCACCTCCTCGATGGGGATCCGGCCGTTGGTGGCGGTGATGGCCCAGGAGTCGGCGATGGTGGCGGGGGTGAGTTCGACCCGGCCGCCGGCGGCCTCGACGAGGAGCTTGCCCGCGGCGATGTCCCACAGCGAGATGCGCGACTCGACGTAGGCGTCGAGTCGGCCGGTGGCGATGTAGGCGAGGCCGAGCGCCGCCGAGCCCATCATGCGCATCTTGCGGGCGCGCAGCGAGGCCTTGCGGAAGCGCTCGAGGCCGATCCGCAGGGCCTCCTCGTCCTTGCCGCAGCCGATGAAGACCACCGAGTCCTCGAGCTTGTCGCGCTTGCTGGCGGAAATCTCCCGCCCGTCCAGCATCGGCTTGCCGTCCTTCTCGACGGTCCAGGTCTCGCCGATGATCGGGTCGTGGATCACGCCGAGGACAACCTCGTCGTCGACCCGCAGCGCGATCGACACGCAGAAGTGCGGGATGTTGTAGTAGAAGTTCACGGTGCCGTCGATCGGGTCGACGATCCACTGGCGGTTCGAGTCCTGGTTGCCGCCGATGCCTTCCTCGCCGTAGAACGCGTCGCCCTCGCGGGCGCCGAGGAGGATGCCCTCGATCAGGTTCTGGGACTCCTTGTCGAGGGCCAGCTTGATGTCGTGGTGGCTGGCCTCGTCGACCGCGGCCTCGCGGCCGAAGTGGGACTTGAGCAGCTTGCCGGCCTCGTGGGCGGCGTGAGTGGCGAGTTCGAGATCGTTCACGACGGGCAGTGAGCCCCGGCCGCCGCCGGGTGCCAAGCGTCAATGTGGCGGGGTGCCGATGGAGTGGCGCCTTGCAGGCGCCATGGCTTGGATCGGCGGCCTCCAGGCCGCGCCAACGGGCGGCTGGAAGCCGCCCGCCCCGGTCATGGCGCCTTGGAGGCGCCACTCCGCAGCCCCTCGATCTCGCGGACGATCTTGTGGGCGAGCTGGTGCTTGTCGTCCTCGGGCAGGGCCTCGCTGTGGTCCGGGTAGACCAGCAGCACGCGGTTGCGGTCGGACTCGAAGCCGAGCCCGGGCCGTGAGACGTCGTTGGCGATCACCAGGTCGCAGCCCTTGCGGCGCAGCTTGTCGCGGGCATTGGCCTCGAGGCTCTCGGTCTCGGCGGCGAAGCCGACGAGGGTGCCGCGGAAGCCGAACTCGCCGCGCGCCGAGCCGAGGATGTCCGGGTTGCGGACCAGCTCGAGGGTGAGGGTCTCGGCCTGCTTCTTGATCTTCCGGTCGGCGGGCCGGGCCGGGCGGTAGTCGGCCACCGCGGCGGCGAACACGGCGGCGTCCATCCGCCCGAGGTGACGCCGGACCGCCTCGAACATGTCGGCGGCGGTCTCGACCGGGATGAAGTCGACGTGTCCGGGCACGTCGAGCTCGCAGGGTCCGGAAACCAGCAGCACCTCGTGGCCGGCGTGCACGCAGGCCTCGGCCAGGGCGTAGCCCATCCTGCCGGACGAACGGTTGCCGAGGAATCGGACCGGGTCGATCGGCTCGCGGGTCGGGCCGGCGGTGATGAGGACCTTCACGGCACGGGGTTCAGTTCCTCAACCCGTCGTGCGCAGGCCGGAGCTGATGGCGTTGATCGACAGCAGCAGCTTGGGGAACATGGCGTCGGCGTCGACCGTCCTGCCGGCGGCCACCAGGTGGCGCCAGTCGCGCAGCAGGTGGATCTGCTGGCGGTGCAGCACCCGCAGCGGCGCCTCGCGGATCCCGAGGGTCTTGGCCATGCGCGGACGGCGCTTCGGCATGTCGCCGTCGAGCAGCTCGGCGAGCAGGTCGCGGGTCAGGTGGAACTCGGTGACGATTCGCGACATGAAGCGCTCGCGCAGGTCGTCGTCGCCGACCAGCCGGGCGTAGTCGCGCATCAGGTCGAGGTTGGCGGAGGCCAGGTTGGTCTCGACGTTGGTCAGGACGTACTGCAGGAAGGTCGACCCCGCGGTCGCCTGCTTGAGCTCGTCGAAGCGCCCGGTCTCGCGCTTGAAGTGGTCGAGGGCGGAGCCGACGCCATACCAGCCGGGCAGGTAGAAGCGCGCCTGGGTCCACGAGAAGACCCACGGGATCGCCCGCAGGTCGGAGATCGAGTGGCCCTTCTTGCCGCTGCGGCGCGCCGGGCGCGAGCCGATGCGCGAGTTCTCGAGGGCATCGATCGGGGTGACCTCGCGGTAGAACTCGATGAAGCCCTCGCTCTTGAGCAGGCCCTGGTAGGCCTGCTGGCTGGCGCGCGAGAGCTCCGGCATGAGGGACTCGATCGGGTCCGTTCCGGTCGCCGCCATGCGGTGCTTGGCGGTGGTGGTGGCGGCGCCGGCGAGGAGCAGCTCGAGGTTGTAGGTGGCGTTGGCGAGGTTGGCGTACTTCTGGGCGATCGTCTCGCCCTGCTCGGTCATGCGGAAACCGCCGGTCATCGAGCCGTGCGGCAGCGAGGCCATGAACCAGTGGGTCGGCCCGGCCCCGCGCGAGATGGTCCCGCCGCGGCCGTGGAAGAAGCGCAAGCGGATGCCGCGCTCGCTGGCGACGGCGGTGAGGTTCTCCTGGGCCTCGTGGAGGGCCCACTGGGCGGAGAGGATCCCGCAGTCCTTGTTGGAGTCCGAGTAGCCCAGCATGACCTGCTGGCCGCCGGCGCCGCGGCGCCTGACCATCGGGTGGTCGAGGAAGTCGGCGAGGATGCCGGGCGCGCGCTCGAGGTCGTCCATGGTCTCGAACAGCGGCACGACCTCCAGCGGACAGGTCGGCCCGTCGGGGGTGGGCGCCATCAGGCCGGCCTCGCGCGCCAGCAGGAAGACGCCGAGCAGGTCGGAAAGCTGGCGGGTCATCGAGACGATCAGCGCACCGAGCCCGGCGTCGCCGCGGGACTCGATCTCGTTGGCGAGGACCCGGTAGCAGTCGAGCACCAGGGCGGCCTGCTCGCCGGCATCGGCCCGGTCGTGGAGGAAGGGTCGCGGCGAGGCGAGTTCCGCGTTGAGGAAGGCGAGGCGCTTGTCCTCCGGCCAGTCCGGGTAGCCGGCGCCGTCCTCGACCCCGGCCGCCTCGAGCAACTGGCCGATCGCCTTGTCGTGGAACTCGGAGTTCTGGCGCACGTCGAGGGTGGCCAGGTGGAAGCCGAAGGTGTGCAGGCGCTCGCGGATCGGGCGCAGGTACTGTTCCTCGATGAGCGTGCAGCCGGCGTCGCGGATGCTGCCGGAAAGCAGCTCGAGGTCCTCCATCAGGCGCTCCGGCGAGGGGTAGCCGTCGCCGCCCTCGACCTGCTTCTTCACCCGTGCCGCCATCAGCGAGACCAGGTGGCGCCAGGGCTCCTCGTGGAAGCGGTCGTGGAGCTCGACGATCAGCGGTTCGTCGTCGATCAGGAAGGCGATCTCGTCGATCCGTGTCTCCAGCGCGTCGGGCACCGGGTTGTGATGGCGCGACAGGGTCAGCTTGGTGGCCAGCTCGGTGAGCTCGCGGTGGATCAGCTGGAGCGCGGCGGTGCGCAGGTGGGCGAGGGTCTTGCCGGTCACCTCGGGGGTGACCAGCGGGTGGCCGTCGCGGTCGCCGCCGATCCAGGTGCCGAAGCTCAGCCGCGGGACGTGGCCGGCGCCGCGCAGCTTGTCGAGCGGGTAGCCGGCATTGCGCCAGGCCTCGGTGAAGTGCAGGTCGAGCCGGTCGAGCGCGTTCGGGAATAGGTCGCGGAGGTAGTGGATCGCGTCGCGCAGCTCGCGGAACAGGTCGGGCCGGACGAGGTGGATCTCGCCGGTGCGCCAGAGGGTCTCGAGCGAGGTGACGATGCGCTCGCGGATCCGCCGCCGCTCGCGCTCGGTGTACTTCGGGTACTCGCTGCGGACCAGCTGGTCGTAGAGGTCGCGGTGGCGCTCGCGCACCGAGCCGCGCTTGGCCTCGGTCGGGTGGGCGGTGAGCACTGGCTGGATGTCGACCGCCTCGAGCACCTCGAGGATCTCGTCGGGTCCCAGCCCGAGCTCGCCCATCTCGCGCAGCGCCCGCGGCCACAAGCCGCGGATCGAGTCGGCGCCGAGCGCCTTCTCTCGCTCGCGCCGGATCGCCGCGGCGACGCGTTCCTCGACCATGTTGAGGAGCTGGAAGCCGATCGAGTAGAGCTGCTGGGTCCCCTCGGGCGCCTCCGCGTCGGGGGTCTCGCCGGACCACGGCAGGTAGGGCAGCAGGTCGGTCTCACCGAGGCTGCGCAGGGCGTCGCCGAGGCAGCCGATCAGGAAATCGAGCGACTCGTCGATGAGTTCGAAGCCCTCGAGGCGAAGCTGGTCACGGGTGGGGGTGGTCATGGTCGGGCTCCAGTGAAGCAGCCGCGGTGCCGGGCGGGAACCGCGAATTCGGCGAAGCGGGCCGCCACGGGGTCGCCGGCCGGCTTCCCGCTTGACCGCGGTGGGTCCGGCCGGCTACGTCCGCCGCCCATGCTGCAGCACTTCCTCAAGTCGAAGCTCCACCGGGCGATGGTCACCCATTCCGACGTCGAATACGAGGGGAGCATCGAGATCCCGACCGACCTGATGGAGGCGGTCGGCCTGGGCGAGGGCGAGAAGGTGCTGGTGGCCTCGATCACCAGCGGAAACCGCCTCGAGACCTACGTCCAGCCGGGCAAGCCGGGGACCGGCCACATCGTGGTCAATGGCGGCGCCGCCCACCGGATCAAGCAGGGCGAGCGGGTCGCGATCATGGCCTTCGGCCTCAGCGAGACGCCGGTGAAGGCCCGCAAGCTGGTGCTCGACGAGCGGAACGGGATCGTCCGCGCCGGTCGCTGAGAGCCCGGGAATAGCCCGATTTCGGCCGATTTTCCGCCCCAAAACCCGTCTTTACAAGGGGCGGGTGCTCTGACAGGTTCCCGCCCCCATGACTCTCGCCGCCACCGACTGGCTCTCCATCAGCATCAACCTCTTGCTGATCCTCTTCACCCTGGTCTGCCTGCTGATGAGCCTGCTCATCATGATGCAGCGGCCCAAGCAGGAAGGCCTCGGCGCCGCCTTCGGCTCCGGCATGACCGACCAGATGTTCGGCGCCCGCACCACCAACGTGCTGCAGAAGGGCACGGTCTACCTCGCCACCCTCTTCTTCGTGCTCACCCTGGCGCTGGCGATCCTCATCGCCCGCCAGAACGACAACCAGGCCTCGCTGGTGAAGGACGAGCCGGAAGCGATCGAGGAACCCGCGGCCATCGCGCCGGTCGACGCGCCGGACCTGCCGGTGACCGGGGAAGCCGGCGATTCCGACACGGCGGTGGTCGATGAGGCCCCGGCTGCGGAGGAAACGCCCGCCGGCGAGGATGCCGCAGCGGCAACCGACGAGCCGACGGACACCGACGTCGACGCCGACGAGGCCTCGGACGAGCCCGCTGCCGATGCGGTCGATGCTGCCGAGGGTTCCGCGGACGAGGCGACGGACACCGCCGGCGAGGGTTCCGAGGCGCCGCAGCGCTGATCCGCCGGATCGGAGCTCCGCGGTCGACATCGCGCGGGTCCCGGGGCGAGGGTCCCGACAGCGGGATCGCACGGATCCCCGAGGTCCCATGAATCGCCCCGTCGAAGAACTTCCCGTCTGGGCCCGTCCCGAGTCGTTCCCGCCGGCGCAGCCCGGCTGGGGCTGGGTCGACCGCAAGGGGCGCCGCCGTGCCTGCGGCAGCCTGGAGGAACTCTCCGCGGCGATCGTCGAGGATGCGGGGGCGCGGGCCGACCTGGTGTGGACGCCGGCATCCGGCCACCTGGTGCTGCCCGAGGAGATCCCCGAGCTGCGCCCGGCGCTGCGCGAGGCGCGGATCCGCTGGGCGGAGTGGGAGATCAGCGAGGGCCGGCGGCAGATGCTGCTGTTCGGTGGCATCGTCGTGGTCGCCAGCGTGCTGCGCGCCTTCCGGGCCAACGTGATTTCCGAGTTCGGCATCGGCCTGGCCTTCCTGCTGATGCTGGTCCTCGGCGTGATCCCCTGGTACCAGGGTGCCAAGCGGCTGCGCCGGGCGAAGTCCCCCGACCCCGAGCCCGATGTCGAGGGCCTGCGCTTCGAGACCTGGCTGATGTTCCAGAAGGCACCGCTGACCCGGGCGCTGGTGGGGGTGATGGTGGCGATCGGCATCCTGCAGGTGGTCACGCCGGGCTCCTCCGTCGAGCAGGCGGCGCTGACCAAGGTCAACGGCCGTCCCGAGGACTGGTGGCGCCTGTTCACCGCCCCCTTCCTGCACGGCCACCCGCTCCACCTCCTCTTCAACGTCGCCGCCCTCGCCTACCTCGGCCGGCGGGTCGAGGTCTTCGCGCGCTGGCCGCACCTCGCCACCGTCTTCCTGCTCTCGGCCTGGGTCGGCGGCGAGGCCTCGGCCAAGTTCGTTCCGGTCCCCTCACTGGGCGCCTCGGGCGGCCTGCTTGGCCTGCTCGGCTTCCTGCTGGTCTTCGAGTGGATGCACCCGCAGCTGGTGCCGCAGAGCTCGCGCCGGCGGCTGATCGCCGGCCTCGTCCTGACGGCTGCCATCGGCCTGGCGGGCTTCCGACTGATCGACAACGCCGCCCACGGCGGCGGCGTGCTGGCGGGCATGATCTACGCCCTCGTCGTCTTCCCGAGGTCGGCCTCGATGCACCGCCCGCGGGAGACCGAGGTCGACCGCTTGGTCGGCGGCGCGGCGCTCGGGGCACTCGCCGCCGCGGCGGTGTGGACCTGCATCAAGCTGGTCGCCGGCTAGGGCGCCGGCCGACTCATACCGTGTCAGTGAAACAACCTGACTCGATGGGGTTCGAAGTCGGGAAACCGCAGATGACGCATATGGACGCAGACCTTGGGAACTGATCCGCGAACCGGAGCGAAGCGGAAATGGCCCATCGGCAAGATTTGCGGGAGCCCATCGCGACCCAAGGCGTCAGGTCGTTTTCCGGAATCGAAATCACTCGCCCGGCGTCCAGGCCGGGTAGCTCGCGTCGAGCTGGGCCTGGTACTTCGCGGCGTCCTGCGGCTTGCCCGCCTTGTTCAGCGCGGTGACGAGCTTGTGCAGGGCGAGCGGCTTCACCACCTGGTCGTCGTCGTCCATCAGCTCGACCGGCAGGATGTAGGAGCGCACGGCTTCGTCGGCCCGGCCCTGCTGCATCTGCAGGTCGCCGCGGAGCATGTGGAGGCCGGCGGCCACGCGTCCCTGGGGCCGCAGCTCGAGGCCCTCGTCGACCTCCTTCATCGCCTCGTCGAAGCGCTCCAGGTCAAACAACGCGCGACCGCGGTCGAGCTTGCCGTCGGCCTGCCACGCCGGGTCGAGTTCCTCGGCCAGGGCGTGGTCGAGGGCCGTCAGGGCGCCCTCCGGGTCGCCGGCCTCGATCCGCGACTTGCCGAGGAAGCGCCACACGTCGCGCGGCGAGAGCTGCGGGTTGGCGCTGTCGGCGATGAGGTTGTAGTAGCGCGCGGCGCGGCTGAAGTCGTCGCCGTTGAAGGCCTGGTCGGCGGCCCAGCGGATCAGCTGGTCCGGAAGGTCGGGGTGGTAGCCGCCGCTGATCGCGAGGTCGAGCTCGCCGAAGACCTCGCCGGGCTTCTGGTCGGCGTAGTGGACGAGGCAAAGCAGCAGCCCGGCGTGCTTGCCGTAGAGCTTCCCGTCGAGGTCGCGTGCCTTGACCAGGTGGGGAACCGCCTCGGTGCCCCGCTCGGTCTTGACCATTCCCCAGCCGGCCCAGTAGCTCGCCTTGGCCAGCGAGCCGCGGCTCGCCGAGGGGACCTTCTCGAGGAACATCAGGTAGCGCTGGACCATCGCGTCGAGGTCGTTGCGCTGCTTGGCGATGTGGGCGCCCTCGAGGTAGGCCAGCGCCAGCAGCTCGGGGTCCGTGCTGGTGGCGATCAGCTTGTCGAAGTCGGCCATCGCGGGGCCGGTCTGGCCGGTCTCGCCGTAGGCCCGGCCGCGGGTGGCCAGGGCGATCGGCACCCGCTCGTCATCGGGAAAGGTGTTGATGAACTCGCTCAGAGAGTCGATCGCCGAGGCCGGGTCGCCGGCATCGGCGAGGCAGCGGCCGCGCTGGTAGAGCAGGCCGCGCTGGTTCTTCTTGGAGAGCCGCCCGGTGTCGATGTCGCGGTAGATCTCCGCCGCCTCGGGGTACTTCTTCTCGGCGTAGAGCGTCTCCGCCTTCATCAGCCGGGCGGTGTGGACCTTGGGGTCGCGGGGGTACTTCTTGCCGTAGAGCTCGAGGAAGCCGTTGATCTGGTCGAGCAGGTAGCGTCCCTCGATGCGGTAGAAGCACAGCAGGCGGTAGTAGGCGGCGTCGAAGGCGTAGCGCCCGTCGGCCAGCACCATGCGCTCGATCTCGCGGAACAGCGGCAGCGCGTCGGCGTTGCGGTTGAGCATCATGAAGGAGCGCGCCGCGACCATCAGCCGCCGGGCCTCGCGCTCGCCCTCGCTGCGCTCGCTGCTGCGGGCGAAGATGTTCACCACGTCGCGGTAGCGGCCCTCCTCGTAGCGGCTGGTCATCAGGGTGACCTGGGCGTCGGGCCGGTAGGCTTCCATGCCCGGGGTCCGCATCACGAGGTTGAGGTACTGGTCGCTGGTGTCCGAGTCGCCCAGCTTGGCCGCGGCGGCGCCGGCCTTGAGGGCGGCCTCGCCACGGGTCTCGACCGAGGCCGACGAGTTCACCACGCGGTCGAGGTACTCGACGGCCTCCTTGAAGTCGCCCTCCTCGCTGAGCAGCCCGCCGAGCGCGACCATGCCCTTGGCGAGGTAGAGGTTGCCCTGGGGCTCCTCGATCAGCCGGCGGTAGTAGCGGATTGCCGAGCGGCTGCGCTTCTGCATCTCCATGCTCTTGCCGGCGTAGTAGAGCCCGCGGTGGCGGTCGGTCGGCTTGGTGGCGATGGTGGCGAGCTTGTCGAAGAGGGTCGCGGCCAGCGCGTAGTTGCGGTTGTTGAAGTGGTCGGCCGCGAGGGTGTAGGCGGCGGCGGCGGCGTACTTGCCGCGGCCGAAGCGGTTGAGCAGCGAGTGGAAGCAGCGCTTGGCGTCCTCGACCCGGCCGATCGAGTAGTACGACTGGCCGAGGTACCACCACGCCGCCTCGGCATTGGCGTGGTTGGGGAACTCGTTGAGGTAGCGGTTGAAGATCTCGATCGAGCGGTGGAACAGGTCGAACTGGACCGTGCCGGTCGAGCGCTTCGCCGACTCGTAGGTGTTGCGGCCGTGCTGGAACCAGTCCTCGCCGGCATTCGCCTGCAGGGCCGGGTCGACCGGCGCCGCGCGGGGCGGCAGCTGGGCGAGGGCGCCCGCCGTGGCGGCGAGGAACAGGATGGCGAGGCGGCGCATGGCGGTGAGGTTCGGGGATCGCGGGCGGTTTGCCAAGCCCGCCGGGGTGGCGGCCCGGCCGGCCCGGCCCGGTCGGAACGGGGCCGGATAGGGGCCGAATAGGGGCCGGAAAAGGCCGGAAAACCCCCGAAACTGGCGGAGTGTCGGGCTTCCGGCCCTCTCGGCCCTTTCCTATTCAGCGACGCGGGGCTGCTGGGTTGCGAAGGAAATGTTCCAGATTCCGGCCTTCTGGCAGGTGTCGATCACCCCGACGATGGTCTGGAACGGGGTGTCGGCGTCGCCGCGGATCCGCACCGGCTGGTTTTCGTGCTGGCTGGCGATGTTCTCGAGGACCTGGCGCAGCTGCGGACCTGACTTGCTCTGGCCCCAGATGATCACGGTGCCGTCGGAGCGGACGTTGAGGATGATCTCGCCCAGCACCCGCTTGGGGTCGGCGCCCTCCTCCTGGGTCGGCACGGCGATGTCGAGGTCCATCTCGGCGCGCGAGAACTGCCAGGTCACGATGAAGAAGATCAACAGCAGGAAGACCACGTCGATCATCGGCGCCAGCGGGATCGAGGCCGGCGGCGGTTGGCGGTAGGTGAACTTCATCAGATGCCGTGGAGGTCGGGACGCTGCTCGGCCAGTGGCGAGGCGGTGTAGCCCTCGGTCGGGCCGAGCGGGTCCGGCGGCACGGGACGCGCCGCCGCGGCGTGCGCCGGGTGCTGGCCCTGCAGGCGGATCTGCGCGTGGAGCATCGCCATCAGGTGGGTGGTGGCGGCCTCGAGCTCGGAGATGTACTTCTGCACCCGGCCGCGGAAGATCGAGTAGAATGCCAGCGCGGGAATGCCGATGGCGAGGCCGGTGGCGGTGGTGACCAGCGCCTCGGAGACGCCGCCGGCGAGCTTCATCTGCTTGACCACCTCGACGTTGCCCGAGGAGATCTCCAGGAAGGACTTGATCATGCCGAGCACCGTGCCGAGCAGGCCGACCATCGGCGCGATCGAGCCGATGTCGGCCAGGTAGGTGATCCGCGAGCCGAGGATCCCGGCCTGGCGCGAGCCCTCGGACTCGGCGACCTCGCGCACCTCGCTGAACGAGACCCGCTCGTTCTTGGTGAGGAACTCGAGGCTCTGCTGGGTGACCCGGGCGATGCACTCGTTGCGGCGGTGGCAGTAGCCAATCAGGCCGACGAAGTCGCGCTTGCGGATCATCGCCTCGGCGGTGTTCATGAAGCGGTCGCTGACCACCGCGTTGCGGCGGATGGTGAGCAGGAAGAGGAGGATCAGCACCACCGCCACCAGCGACAGCGCGGCGAGCGGGTACATCATCACCCCGCCGGACTCGATGATGTCCGAGAAGTCGACCTGGAGCAGGCCGCCGGATCCATCGCCCTCGACGGCCTGATCGGCCTGACCGGTTTCCGGATCCGCGGCACGGGCGGCCGCCGGAAGCATCAGGGCGAGGGCCGCCGCGGGAAGGGAACGCCAAATCATGGTGCCCGGGAAGTCTAGGGCCACTCCGGGACCTCCGCAAGGCTCCGGCTGGGGCGGGAACGGGGGCTTATTGGAGGGCTGGTACCGCTCCGCGAGGGCCCGTCCCAAGGGGGCGGCGCCGGCCCCGGGGGACGCCGACCGCGCGCCCGTGCCTGGATTCGGCAGTGGATTCGGGGGTCGATTCCGGAGTGGATTCGGGTTTGCGCCGCGGCCCGCACCGCCTTCCATTGGGGCAGGTGGCGTCGTTGAAGGAAAAGCTCAGGGAGGTGCCGCGCGAGCCGGGGGTCTACCTGATGAAGGACCGGCTCGGGTCGATCATCTACGTCGGCAAGGCGCGCGACCTGCGCAAGCGGCTGTCGTCGTACTTCATGGCCTCGCGCAAGACCCGCGCCGACCTGAAGACCCGCGCGCTGATCGACTCGATCGAGGACTTCGAGATCCATGTCGTGCGCAGCGAGGCCGAGGCCCTGCTGCTCGAGGGCAAGCTGATCAAGGACTACCGCCCGCGCTACAACGTCACCTTCCGCGACGACAAGCGCTTCCTGCTGGTGCGGGTCCGGCTGGCCGACCCGTGGCCGCGCTTCGTGCTGACCCGCACCCGCAAGGACGACGGCTCGCGCTACTTCGGGCCCTTCGCGCACTCGGGGGCGCTGCGCGCGACGCTCGGCTGGATCAACCGCGAATTCGGCCTGCGCTCGTGCCGGCCGCTGGTGCCGGGCCAGGGCGACTACCGCCATTGCCATGCCGACGTCATCCGCAACTGCAGCGCGCCCTGCGTCGGCAAGATCAGCGAGGACGAGTACCGCGGGCGCGTCGAGGAGGCCTGCCGGGTGCTCGAGGGCCGGGGCCGCCGCGAGTGGTTCGCCCGGATCGAGGAGGAGATGGAGCAGGCCTCGGCGCGGCTCGACTTCGAGCGCGCCGCGCAGCTGCGCGACGTGCTCGGCAACCTCCGCAAGACCCTCAATCCGACGCGGCAGTTCACCCGCGGGCGCGGCGTGCCGAGCACGGTCCGCCCGACCGAGGACCTCGCCGACCTCGCCGAGGTCCTCGGCCTCGGCGCAGCGCCGGAGGTGATGGAGTGCTTCGACATTTCGAACGTCTCGGCCGACCACATCGTCGCCTCGATGGTGCGCTTCACCGGTGGCCGTCCGGACAACCAGAAGTACCGCCGCTACCGGATCCGCGGGGTCGGGGGCCAGGACGACTTCGCCTCGATGGCCGAGGTGGTGCGGCGCCGCTACGCCCGGATCCTGCGCGAGAACGCCGATCCGGCCAGCGTGGAGGAGGACTCGCAGGAGGACCTCGTCGACCAGCTCCGCCGCCTCGCCGACGAGGGCCGCGCGCGGATCGTGCTGCCCGACCTGGTGATCGTCGACGGCGGCAAGGGCCAGTTGTCCTCGGCGGTCCGGGAACTGCGCCGGCTCGGCCTGCACGGCTTGCCGGTCATCGGCCTGGCCAAGCAGCGCGAGGAGGTCTTCGTGCCGGGGCAGGGCGAGCCGATCGTGATCCCGCACGATCGCGGCGCGCTGAAGCTGCTGCAGCGGATCCGCGACGAGGCGCACCGCTTCGCCAACGGCTACAACGAACTGCTCTACCGCCGCCGCATGCGCGAGAGCCTGCTCGACGACTGCCCGGGGATGTCGCCGGCGAAGAAGAAGCGCCTGCTCGAGGCCTTCGGCAGCGTGGCCCGGATCCGCCGCGCCGGGCCCGACAAGATCGCCGAGCTGCCGGGGATTTCGAGGAAGAGCGCCGAGGGGATCGTGGCGTGGCTCGAGGAGCGGCGGTAGGCGGGGCGCCTGCGGCGACCGGTAGCGGGTAGCAGGTAGCAGGTAGCGGGTAGCGAGGGGATCGGAGCGCCGACTTCAGTCGGCTCTGAGGTGTGGGGGCGGGGCGGAAGGGCGATTCGGCAGGCTGAAGCCTGCGGTCCGATGGGCATCGTCGTGCGGCGCCCCGTTCCCCCGTCCCTGGCTCCTTGCTCCTCGCTACTGGCTACTGGCTACTGGCTACTGGCTACTGGCTCCCGCCTCCGCAGCCACGCTTCGTTCTGGCCAGTGGTCTCCTCAGTCCGGACGCTGCGCGTGATGAGCGACCCCGTCCGCGAGCTGTACTCGGAAAAGCGCTACCCGGCGCTGAGTCATGCCGAGACGCATCCCGCGCTGCTCGCGGTGGCGGCGCGGATGGGCGGGCTGGTCGAGGCGCCGATGCCGGACGAGTGCCGCGTGCTCGAGCTCGGCTGTGCCTCGGGCCACAACCTGCTGCCGCTCGCCGCCGCCTACCCGCGGAGCGAGTTCACCGGCATCGACTTTTCCGACACCGCGATCCGCGCCGCGAAACAGGCGGCGGAGGCCGCCGGCCTGGCCAACATCCGCTTCGAGCACGCCGACCTGCGCGACTGGGAGGGCGGGGAGGACACCTGCGATTTTCTCATCGCCCACGGCCTGCTGTCGTGGATTCCCGACGAGGCGAAGGCGAAGCTCTTCCAGCGGGTCGCCCGGGTCCTCGCGCCCGGCGGCGTGGCCTCGATCGACTTCAACACCCTGCCCGGCTGGGCCCTGCGCCAGGAGGCCGCCCAGATGGTCGCGGCGCTCGCCAAGCTGCACCCCGGCGACCTCGATGCCCGCCTCGCCGCGCTGCAGGAATGCGCCGCGCTCGGCGGCACCCCCCACGCGGAAAACCTCGCCGCGATTTTCGCCGACATGCGCCGCAAGGGCGGGCAGGTGCTGCCCTTCGATGAACTCGCGCCGGTGTGCGACCCGCTGCACTTCGGCCAGGTCGTCCACTGGGCCGGCCAGCACGGCCTGCGCTACCTCGGCGAGACGACCCTGGCGGGAAACTTCCCCGAGGGGGTGGCGGCCGAGGCCGTGCCGAAGCTGCAGGAGCTCGGCGGCGACCCGGTGATGCTGCAGCAGACGCTCGACCTGCTCTCCGGCCGGACCCATCGGACGAGCCTGTTCTGCCCCGCCGCCGCGGCGCTCGACACCCGCACCACGGCATCCGTCGTCCTGCATTTCTGCGCCCGGCTGGTCGACCACGAGATCCCCGTGGAGGCGCGGCCGGGGGAGTTGGTCGAGACCTTCCACCAGGTGCTCTCCGACGCCTCGCCCTCGACGGTGCCGGTGGCCGACCTGATGGAAGCCAGCGCCGGCCGGCTCGGCCCGCGCTGGGAACCCGAGCGCGGCGCCAAGGCGGTCGCCAACTGGCTGTTCCAGGCCGCCCGTCTCGGCTGGGTCGAGTTGCGCGTCGACCCGGTGGCGATCGAGCCCGTCCCGCCCGAGCGCCCCGAGCTCTCGCCGCTCAACCTCCACTTCGCCCGCAACGGCCAGCCGCTGGTCGACGGCTATCACCGGACCTGCGGCTTCCCGCAGCCGCACCAGGCGGTGGTGGCCGCCCTCGACGGCAGCCGCGACCACGCCGAACTGGCCGCGTTGGCGCGCGACAAGGCGCCGGACCTGCATTTCGAGCCCTGGCTGGTCCACCTGGCGGCGCGGGGGATGTTCTGAGCTGTCGACGAGCAGGCACCGCGGCCGTGATGCTGCGGCTGTCGGAGTTGGAGGCGCCGGTAGCTCAGAGGCCCTCAGCGAGTCGCGCTTCCCCGGCGAAACAGGCGGCGCCGCGCCGCCAGCAGGGCCCAGGCTGTCAGCGCGGCCAGCGCCAGCCGCACCGGCCAGATCGTGTAGGGGTAGAAAGAGACCGAGGGGTCGCCCGGCGTGACCTCGTAGACCCCGATCGCGCGCTGGAAGACCGGCAGGCAGCCGTCCCAGTCGATTTCGCCGCTGCGGTCGACGCTCAGCGTGTATCCCGTGTTGCCCACTCGCACCCACGGGAGTCGGGTTTCCACGCTGCGGAAGAGCCCGGTGGCGAGCCGCCGGTCGAGGCTGCTGTTGTTGCCGAACCAGCTGTCGTTGGCCAGGGTGACAAGCAGGTTGGCATCGGCGTCGGCAAACCTGCGGGACGTGGCAGCGAACATCTCGTCGTAGCAGATCAAGGGGGCGATTCGGACGCCGGCCGAGGAGAGCTCGAGGGGGCTTTGCGGGCCTTCCGCGCGCGTCCGACCGGCGGACGGAACGACCGCGCGGAGCCAGGGAAGCCTGCGCTCCAACGGCAGCCACTCACCGAGCGGCACGAGGTTCTCCTTCGTGACCGTCTGCAGTTCTTGCGTTTCGGCATCGAGAAGGTGGGCCACCTGGCGTCCAACGGGGCCCAGCGTCCGCTCCCCGTCGGGTTGCTCGGTCACGTCCGGTTCGTAGGTGCTGAACAGGAGCGAGACACCCGTCTCGGCTACGGTGGCGTCGATCTGGGCCCGGTCTCGGGCGATGGACAAGTAGCTGATCGTGGCTGGCAATTCCGGCCAGATGACCAGGTCGAGGCCCTTGTTGCCGTCCACCAGGTCGCGGGTCATCGGACGCATGCGCAGATCGCCGGGCCGGTAGTCGGGCGGGAACGGGTCGTGGCGCGGAATGGTTCCTCGCGGTCGAACCGCTGGTTGGACCACGCCGATTTCCAGCTTCATGGCGCCGGGTGCGTCCAGCGATCGCAGGCGCAGGATGCCGAAGCCTGGCACGGCGATGACGATCCCGACGAGGGCGGCGACCGGGGCCACCGGGACGCAGCGCCTGCGCAGGGCCCGGTCGACCGCAAGGAACACCAGGCCGTTCACCGCAAGCATCGCAAAGTAGAGCAGTTCGCGGCCGCCCAACTCGACGATCTGGATCAGGACCGGCTCGCGGAACTGGGTCAGCGATTGATCGGCCGGAAAGGGAACCGGGAAGCAGGCGACCAGCAGTGCCAGCAGGGCAGCACCGCCGAGAATGCCGGTGACCGACTCGCACAGCCGGTAGCGCCAGGCCAGCCACGCGAAGACCGCATGGGGCAATGCCGCCCAAAGGCACCAGACGGCGACCAGGAGCACCGCCTGCCATTCGGCGATGCCCATCGCTCCGGTCATGAAGTGCCGGAGCCAGTGTCCGCTCATCGCAAGGAACAGTGCCTGGGACAGCCCCCAGGATCCGATGGCGAGCGCCGGGGTGCCCCATTTCAGGACCGTGAACAGGGGAGCCAGGGCGATCCATGCCAGCCATGGTGCCGTCAGGGGAGGCAGGCTGGCCCAATGAAGCCCGGCGGCTGCCAGCATCACGACGAGGGCTGCGCCCAGCCGGCGCCGGCGCCTGATGCTCCGTCTTGCTGGCTCGGGGGCTGACGAGTCCATGGGATTTTCGGATCTGGTGGGTGGTGTTGTGCCTACTTTGCAGGCAAAGGCAATGCCGGGGGGGCCGCGGCCGACCAGGGCCTTCCTGGATCAGGCGAAAGCAGGTCGGCGAGGAATCACCTGCTCGACGACCGGACGCCGTCCCGAACGCCTCCGAGCCTCCCCGATCAGGGGCCTCGCCGGAACACCCCGGCTCACAAGAACCTTGGGAAACCGCGCCGGTTTGAAGACCGATCGGCCAAGCCGTGGGATCAACGCCTTCTGCGAAGAAACCCGAGGCACAGGATTCCACCAATCAGCAGGTTCGACGGCTCGGGAACCGCGGTCCAGGAGAGGGAACTGCCGGAAAACCCGAATTGTCCCCGACCTGCAACCGAGCCACTGGAGTCGATTCCGGCTCCCGAAAAGCCTCCCGAGAAGATCGTCTCCAGGTTTCCGCTTCCAATCAGAACATCGTTCCATGAGCGGTCGCTGTCCCAGAAGGCACTCGCGAACCCGCCCCCTTCAAGCAGGATGTCGAAGATCGCGCCAGAGCCGGAAAGTGACCCGTTGTTGGTGATCCGGTTGTAATCTCCCTGATTCAGCTCCTCGCCCAGATCCGCCGCCGAATCATCGATGGACCAACCAAAGATGGAGCCCGGCGAAAAGTCCAAGGTCGCACCCGGGTCAACGGTCACATTCGTTCCCGATGGTAGGTTCCCTCCCACGTTCAGCGTCCCTCCGGTCACCAAGGTATCGCCGGAGTAGTCGTTGGAAGAACCATTCAAGTTCTTCTCCCCGATACCACCAAAGGTGACGTCGACAATCGTCGACTCGATGTTTCCGTTGATGTCGATGCTGCTGGTCGCATCCTGCACCGAATTGAACTCAAGATCGGTGCCGGTGGTCGTGGAGCTGATGTTCCCATTCAGGAACAGGTAGGCGGGGCCAACACTAGGCCCATTCCCGCCAACCACATCGTCGCCGGAAAAAACGCTGAAGGTTGACCCGGCCGTGCCTCCATAATTCAGATTCGGATCGACGGTGAAGGTCCCGGTGTTCAAGCGGTTGTTGACCGTATCGCCTGGGCCAGTCAGCGTGATCGTGCCGCTCCCGGTAACTGCAAAATTGCCATCACCCGGGGATGGATTCGGGTCGGAATCAGACCTCAAGACCAGTCTCTGCGCGGTGACGTCACCATCAACGTTCACGCTCGCGCCAACTCCGTCCGCCGCACTCCCGAACTCAGCTGACTTCGACGCACTGGGAGCTTCGTCATCAGTCCAGTTGTCGGAGTTCGTCCACTCATTGTCCCCACCTTCCCCATCCCAGGTCCCCGATCCAGCACCAACACCGAAGGCGGGGCTCAAGCTGAGGATTGCGATGACAGCTACTGAAAGCGTCCTTCCGAAAAGTCTCATGGTAGCGAGGGAAACCAATGGGTGGGAGCACTCGGGGTGCGGCCCGCGATTCAGCCCCAGCCCGGACAACGCCCGACCTAGTGCAGGACGAAAAGCCGACTTGCGCCGAAGACTTGATTTAATTCCAGAGTTCTGTCAATCAAGGAAACTGAACAATTAGGCCCGGCGTGTTGCCTCACAAGAATGCCTGGGATGGCCTGCAGCTCATCTTGGACATGACCGCAGAGTCGCCTGCAGGGGTCTGTTGCCCCCTCCCGGCCGAAGGCTGACTCGATTCCGCAAGCGAGGGCTTGCCGGCAGCCGCCGCAGCTGCTGGATTCGCCGGTAATTCCACCCGTCCCCCGATGATCGCTCCCCGGCCCCTCGCCCGCCTCCTTGTCGCTCTCGCCGCCCTCGCTCCGGTCGCGCCGCTTTCCGCCGCGGTCACCAGCTGGGAGTTCACCGGAACCTTCGAGTTTCCCTTCGACCCGGGGGTCGATGCCATCATTTCTGGCGGTGAGTTCTTCACCCTGACCTTCGACTTCGACGACAGCGTCGGGGCGAGTTCGTCGGGCCCCGGCCAGGCCGCTTACGATGCCATCAGCAACCTGGGGCTCACGATCCGCGACTCCCCCGACGAGTTCGGCGTCGAGCTCTACGACGCGAGTGGAGGCTTGTCGGAGGTCGCCAATTTCTACAACACCGGCAACCACCAGTGGTCGATCTTCTGGAGCCCGGACTTCTCGAGCATTCCGGATGTGGCCGGTGTCGACTACGACGGCGTCGATGAGGACCTGGTGCTGCTCTCGCTCGACATCTTCAGCCTCGATTCGGATGAGGCGCTGTTTGCCAGCGACCCGCCGGAGCTGCTCACCCCCGCGGCACTGGACCCCGACGAGACGACCTTCGAGATCTATTGGTCGGCAGTGAGTGACTTCAACCGGTCGGCAATCGCGATCGCCCAGGTCGAGTCCATCACCCTGGTGCCCGAGCCCTCCGTGCCCCTGATGCTGGGGATTTCCGTGGCCTGCGGGGTGATGCGGCGGCGGCGGGCCTGAGATGGCGGCTTCGCGGGCGCTTGAAGGCGCGGTGGCGGAAGGGTGAAGCCTCTCGTGGGCAAGCCTCCTTGCCAACCTCCTTGCCCAGCCATCCCGTCGAGGTCGCGGATGGGGAGCACGCCGATGCCGGCCGTGGGCCGCCGTGGGCCCGCCTGGCGGTGCGGCTTTGGAGCGCAAAACCTAGGAAATCCGAAATTTAGTAAAATTTTGTTCAAGCGAACAGCATTTGAACATTGACCGAACGGGCCGGCTCTGGCATTTCCCTGGCCATGCCCAAGACCGCTGAACCGAAGTCCGCCGACCCCTCCGCCAAGCTCGCCGAAGCCCGCAAGCGCAACCTCGATCTCGCCATCTCCCAGATTCAGAAGGAGTTCGGTGAGGCGGCCATCATGCGGATGGGCGACGAGCACCGGGTGGATGTCGATGTCATCCCGACCGGCAACCTGGTCATCGACCGCGCCCTCGGTGTCGGTGGTTTCCCCCGCGGCCGGATCATCGAGGTGTTCGGCCCGGAGTCCTCGGGCAAGACGACCCTGACCCTGACGGCGATCGCCCAGGCCCAGAAGAAGGGCGGCCTGGCGGCCTTCATCGATGTCGAGCACGCGCTCGACCCGCAGTATGCCCAGAAGCTCGGCGTGAACCTCGACGACCTGCTGGTGTCGCAGCCGAACTCCGGCGAGGAGGCGCTGCAGATCTGCGAGGCGCTGGTGCGCTCGAACGCGATCGACGTGATCGTGCTCGACTCGGTGGCGGCGCTGGTGACCAAGCAGGAGCTCGACGGCGAGATCGGCGACTCGACGGTGGGCACCCAGGCGCGGCTGATGAGCGCGGCGATGCGCAAGCTGACCGCGCTGATCTCGAAGGCCCGCACGGTGTGCATCTTCACCAACCAGATCCGCGAGAAGATCGGCGTGATGTTCGGCAACCCGGAGACCACCCCGGGTGGCCGGGCGCTGAAGTTCTTCTCCTCGGTGCGGGTCGACATCCGCCGGATCGGCCAGATCAAGAGCACCGACGGCACCGTCCAGGGCAACCGCACCAAGATCAAGGTGGTGAAGAACAAGGTCGCCCCGCCCTTCACGACCTGCGAGTTCGACATCATGTACAACGAGGGGATCTCGTCGACCGGTTCGCTGCTCGACCTGGCGCTCGAGTTCGACCTGATCCAGAAGCGCGGTTCGTGGTTCGCCTACAACGGCAACCAGCTGGCCCAGGGTCGCGATGCCGCCAAGGAGGCCCTCAAGACCGACGACGCCCTGTTCGAGGAGGTCACCACCAAGGTGAAGGAGAAGCTCGACGAGGCGAAGGAGTGAGGGGATGGGAGCCGTCCGGGACCCGGGGCCTCGGGTCCTGCCCGAGAGCTGCATTCCGACTGCCGAAGGCTTTGGACTGCGGCGGCTTGACGCCGCTTTGGGAGTCGTTCTGTCGCCCCCTTTCCCCGGCAAGGTCGCGGGGAGGGAAGGGTCCACGCCCAGCCCGGGGCAAGCAGTCTGCTCAGTCCCCACGGATCCCTTGCCGGTGTCTCAAGCCCCCACACGACACGAAAAGCGGCGTCAAGCCGCCGCAGTCCAAAGTGCCGGCGGAGCCAGCCTTCCCCCGATTGGACAAGCTACCTCGGTGCTGGCATGGTTCCACCGTTCGCCTGATTGAGAATTGTTTGAGATGACCCGACTTCTTCCGCTGATCGCCGTCGTTTTCGGAGCCGGGCTTTCCGGCATTCCCGGGCTCCGTGCCGAGACCCCGCGGGCCCTGCCGGTGGACCCCTCGGACATCACGCCCGAGGTCCAGCAGGAGCTCGAGGCGCCGGTTCCCACCGCCAGTGCGGAGGCCACCCCGCTGCCGCCCGGGGAGGTGACGCTTCCCCCGCCCAAGCCGAACCCGCGCGCGGACACCCCGGAGCTCGCCGGACTGCCGACCGGCGACGATGCCGTGCGGCTGCAGATCTTCCTCGATGAGGCCCACTTCGGGCCGGGCGTGATCGACGGCATGCCGGGGCGCTTCACGATCCAGGCGGTCAACTCGTGGAACGAGGTCAACGGCCACGCTGCGAACGATCTCGGCCCGGTGATGGCCGCGGCGCGGGCGGAGGTGACCCACCCCTTCGCGGTGGCGACGGTGCCCGAGGCGGCACGCAAGTGGGTCAACACCAAGCTGCCCTACAAGCGCTCGCAGCAGGCCAATGCCAAGCGGATGAGCTACCGCAGCCACGTCGAGTTCATGTCGGAGCGCTACCACACCGACATCGACTTCCTGACCCAGATCAACGGCCGCACCCTGTGGGACCTGCAGCCGCGTGACTCGGTGATCGTTCCCAACGTCGAGCCCTTCCTGATCGAGCGCCTCAGCGGCGCCCGCTACGAGGCCGAGGCGGTGCTGCAGGACCGCCATGTCATCATCGACACCAAGGTCAACCAGCTGCGGATCTTCAAGGTGGCGCCGACCGCCATGGTGGTCGACGACCCCGACGGTCCGGTCAAGGTGCAGGCGAACCGCGCCCTGATCGCCTCGTTCCCGATCACCCCGGGCAAGCCGCAGTTCATCAAGTACGGCCTGTGGGAGCTGCGCAATGCGGTCGAGCTGCCGATCTGGCGCTACGACCAGAGCCTGCTCGACACCGGCAAGCGCAGCGACAACGCGATCAATATCCCGCCCGGGCCGAACAGCCCGGTGGGGGTGATCTGGATGGGCCTCAGCGTTTCCGGCATCGGCATGCACGGCACCAACAGCCCGGAAACCATCGGCCGGGCCCGCAGCGCCGGCTGCATCCGCCTCGCCAACTGGGACGCCATGCGGCTGCCCGACTACATCCGCCCGGGCGCCAGCGTGGAGATCCGCTGATCGCCGCTTTCCGATCGAAGACCACCGACGGGGCATCGATCGGAGCGCCGACTTCAGTCGGCCACGAGGAGTGCAGGCGGAGCAAATGGGTGCTTCGAGGCGGGCTAGAGCCCGCGGTCCGATCGGAGCGCCGACTTCAGTCCAATGCCTTTAAGGATTCAGCAGGCTCGACTGAGCATATTTTGCTTGTACTATTGGGGCAGCTGTTTTGATTGGGCGGATGCAGATGCAATCCGGGTC